>DATFZR010000060.1:0-9913 GCA_035314265.1 Candidatus Acidiferrales bacterium | reverse complement strand
TCCTTTTTCATCGTGTTTATGGTGAGGTCTGCCGCCGGATCGCGGATCGCGCTGACTTTTCCGCTCTGGGTCATTCTGGGCACGCAAAGTTTCCGCGTCGTCGTCGAGCTGTTTCTGCATCAGCTTTGGATCGGTGGACTTGTGCCCAAAATGCTGACATTCGAGGGCGCGAACGTCGACATTTATATCGGAGCGTCTGCACCCCTGATTGCCTGGCTGTCCTCGCGAGGACGATTGGGCCTGAAGCTCGCGCTCGCTTGGAACGTATTGGGCCTTCTCGCGCTGACGAACGTCGTGACGCGCGCAGTGCTGACATCCCCTGGTCCGTTGAACCTGATCCACGCTGAAGTTCCCAATCGGATGTTCGGCACGTTCCCATTCCTGTTTATCCCAGCATTTTTCGTGCCCCTGGCAGTGGGGTTGCACGTGCTCGCAATTCGCGCCATTAGCAGCCACTTAGGCGCGGCGGAAGTTAACAGCGCTGCAATCCTGGCCTGACTGATATTCAGGCGTCGCCTTCATAGCCCGTTGCTTCCTCAAGGAAAATACTGTCATCGTCCGACTCAAGCTATACCCAAGGGGATGGCTCCTGAGTCGTCGGCGATCCGGAAGTAATCCAAGATGGGCACCCGTGCGGATCAGTACCGGGAAGTCGGCTTGTAGGAAGTGATTTCCGCGCTTGGCATCGAACCTGGACGGATTACGGGCCATCCGGAAGGTGAGACCGATGGACGGGGTGGACCTACAATGATCTTGCCTGGCGAAACGGAGGCGGGCAGGTCCTTCACTTTGTCGCTAAATTCGACGATCTCTGAAGCTCCTCATCTGCCGCTGAAACTGGGGCCACGCTTTTCTAGAAGGTGCGCAACGCCCTCCTTGAAGTCCTCACTCTTTGTGAGCACAATGCGCCACAGGAGAAACCCTATTATGCATTGCGCAATACGTTGGGCACTGGAAGGCGCGCAGCGTCAACCGCGCTCGACGGCAGGGCCAGCAGGCTTCATTGCGGAAACTTCATGCGGCGGACGAGTTCCAAGTAGCGCGGGTCGGAGCGGACGGAGTCGAGACGTGGATCGGCCCATAGGAAGGGCATGCACGCAGAGCGGACTTCGATCGCCTTCTCGTACCATCGAAAGGCTCCTTCTTTATCTCCCAGCAGAACTGAAATTGTGCCAATCTCGTAGGGGCACACGTAATGCACGGTCATGTTGGCTTTGAGAGTATCGATGACTCTCTGAGCTTCGGCACGTTTGCCTGCAGCCGCGTAAATGGACCCCAGGAATCCATACAGCAGGGGACTCTCATCGAGTTTCCTGGCGGTCTCTCCCTCGGCGACGGCCTCCTGGAACTGTCCCCTTCGTGCGTACGCAAATCCCAGAAACATATGACAGTACGAGAATTGCGGATCAATTGTGATGCAGGCCCGCCCTCGCTCGATTGCCGCATCGTACTGCCGATTCAACCACCTTACCCAGACCGAGTCTTGGAGAACCTGGTCGGAGAAGGGGGATAGTTTCTCTGCGCGTTCCATCTCGGGCCGCGATTCTTCCGGGCGCTTTATGGCAGCCAGGAGATTCGCGTAGTTGTGGTGCGCGTCGGCAAAATTGGGGTTCAACTCGATTGCGCGCTTGAACTCCCGCTCCGCGGCGGGCCAATCCCAGTCGTAGAGGAAGTGGATCAGCCCCAGCGCGTTGTGGGCTTCTGGAAGGGTTTCGTCGAGCTGCAGGGCCCGGGCGGCAGCCTCCCTGGCCTGAGGGATCACCTCACGCGGCGGCAGGTAGAAGTCCGACAGAGACGTGTAGGTATCCGCCAAACCGGCGTACGCCAGCGCGTCGTTCGGGTCAATAGATTGCGCCTTTTTGTAGTACTCGATGCTCTTCTTGAAGTCTGCCTCGGTGCTCTTGTCCCAATAGTGGCGACCGAGAAGATAGGCTTCGTGAGCCTCGGGATTCACCTTGCGCACTCCAGCCAGGCGGGCTTGGTCCCGTGGGGTAAGCACAACTTTGATCTCCCCGGCGATTTCGCGGGCGACGGTGCTTTGAAGGGTCAACACGTCACCCAGGTCGCCTTCGTAGCTCTTAGCCCAAAGATGTTGGTCTGTAGCCGCACGGATCAACTGAGCCGTGATGCGAACTCGTGGGCCGGCGCGAAGCACTGAACCTTCGACAAGCGCATCGACTTTGAGCTGACGCCCGATTTCGGGCATGGTCTTGCGCGTCCCTCTGTACTGCATCACGGAGGTGCGGGAAATCACCCGCAACGCGCCGATCTGAGCCAGATCGGTAGTGAGCTCCTCGGTCATGCCATCGGCGAAGTACTCTTGTCCGGGGTCGCCTGAGATGTTCTCCAGGGGAAGCACAGCGAGCGATTCGATCGGCGAGGCGCCGGTCGCCTCGCGGAGCGAGCCGATGCGATCGAACCGCACCCCAATCAGCAGGCCGCCCAGGATTACGGCCGTCAGCAGTCCGAAACCGATTGCAGCGGCTGCGCCCCACCGATGCGCTCGCGCGGCGGGCACATCCGTTGCAAGCGGCGCTGCGGAGACAGCGGAGGGATTGGCAAGCCGCTGCAGATCCACCCCAAGTTCACGTGCCGATTGGTAGCGGAGTAATGGATCCTTTTCCAGGCACTTGAGGATCATACGTTCGAGTTCGGGAGAAATTCGCTCATTGCGGGCTCGCGGGGACACCGGCGGGCGATGCAGGATGGCCTCGATCATCCGCGTGGGCAGTTCCTCGCGATAGGCCGGCTGGCCCGTGGCCATCTCGTAGAGCACGCAGCCGAGCGCGTAGATGTCGGTGTGAAAATCGACGGCGTCGCCGCGCAATTGTTCGGGCGACATGTAGGCTGGCGTGCCCACAACGGCGTGAGTGAGGGCGGCACTCTGCGTCGCACCTTCCGAGGCCGCGGCGGCCGCGCCCTCCAGCTTTGAAAAGCGAGCGAGGCCGAAGTCGAGCACCTTGGCCACGCCGCGCGGCGTGATAACGATATTTCCAGGCTTGAGGTCGCGATGAATCACGCCCTGTGCCTGGGCCTCTTCCAACCCGGCGGCAACTTGCATGCCCAAACGCAACACTTCGCTCTCCGGGAGCGCGCCGCCGTTCAGCTTGTCGGCCAGACTGGAACCGGCGACCAACTCCATGGCGAGGTAGTCCACGCCGGATTCGTTCCCGAAGGCGTGGACGGTGGCAATGTTGGGGTGGTTCAGGCGGGAAAGAGCGAGCGCTTCGCGGCGGAAGCGCTTGCGCGCGGCGTCGTCGGCGAGCGCGCCAGCGGGGAGAACCTTTATGGCCACGTCGCGCTCGAGCTGTTCATCGCGCGCGCGGTAGACCACACCCATGCCGCCTTCCCCAAGCTTGCCGAGGATGCGATATTGGCCGAGCATCCGGCCGGCCAGGTCGGGCGAGGGATCACTCACGGCCGCATTCTACAACGGGCCCAGCGCAAGAAGCGCGGCCAGACGCGAGCGCCTCGTTTTGGTCCTTTTTCCCCGTCCGTAGGCTAGACCGAGGGGAAAACTGCCACACCGTCAACGCGCGGAGAAGCACTAATGGAAGCGCTGCTCTCATCGGAATTTCGCACTGTGTGTCAGCTCGGCGTTGGCGAGCAAAGGTGCCACCGGAAGTCCCGGGAGTTTGCAACTCTTAGACACCTGCGCAGTGCGCGAGCCCTTCGCGCCGTTTATGCGGCCAGCGTGGCCGTCATCGTGATCTCAGCCTTCAGCAGGCGGGAGATGGGACAGTTGGCCTTCGCGTCGGCGGCCACTTTCTGGAAGGCATCGTTCGTCGTGCCCGGCACCCGCGCGGTGACGTCTAGATGAATCTTCGTCACGGTCCACGACTTCTCCACCATTTCCAGCGTGAGCGCCGCGGAGGTGTTGATGCTTTCCGGCGTGAGCCCCGCGCCCGAGAGTTGCGCATCGAGCGCCATGGTGAAGCAGCCGGCGTGCGCCGCGGCGATCAATTCTTCCGGGTTTGTGCCCGCGCCGGTTTCAAAGCGGCTGCGGAAGGAATACGGCGTTTGGGAGAGCACACCGCTATCCGTCGAGACCGTTCCTTTGCCGTCCTTCAGTGCGCCTTTCCACTCTGCTGATGCTTTGCGAATCATGGGTTCCTCCGCTGGTCTGTTTTTGGGCCACCGGTTGGATTCATCGGAGGAACGGAAGGTACTTTTACCGGCGCCGCGGTGGCGCCAGTTCGCCCGGTTCGCGCATACTCTGCCGGGTGTGCAGGTAGGCGCGTGTCATGAGATTGTGCCTTGACACCTTGCCCCCCGGGTTCCTACACTGTGCCTTCCGGTGAGGTTTGCCGGCGGCTTCCAAAATGATCTTTGCCAAGAGCTACGCCTATCGATTCCGCTTCTCGTTTACATACGGAGAAGCGGGCAGGCTGGCTGTCGGCGGATGGGGTGGATGAAGTAGCCAAGTAAAGCCGACAAGTTCCCAGACTGGCCGCGACTCTCAAAGAGTCCGCGGCCTTTTTTGTTTTTCGGAGGAAGTGCGCGGGAAGTGCGGGGAAAGTGCGGAGGATGCCATGGTCGCTGCAATCGAACGCTGGCGGGACGAAATCGACGCGGTGGATGCCGAACTGCTCGCCCTGCTGAACCGCCGCGCGGGGCTCGCGCTCGAGGTGGGCCGCCGCAAGCAAGGCGCGGGCCTGCCCCTGCGCGACGCGCGGCGCGAACGGCAAATCCTGGACCGCGCCATTCAGGAAAATGCCGGACCCCTCGACCCCGCCGCCATCAAGCGCCTCTTCCGCGCAGTCCTGGCCGAGTCGCGGCGCACCACCCGCCGCGCGCTCTCGCGCAAATCAGCCATGCGCGCTGAGGGGAGCCGCGCATGCGCGTAAGCGGAGAACCGCTGCGCATCGCCTTCCAGGGCGAGCCGGGAGCCTTTAGCGAAGAGGCCGCGCTTCGCCTGCTGGGCGAAGACGTGGTGACCGTGCCGCGGCAAACCTTCGACACCGCCTTCTCCGCCGTTGCCGAGGGAGCCGCGGACGCGCTGCTCGTTCCCATCGAGAACAGCCTGGCCGGCTCCGTGATTCGCGTGTACGACCTGATGGTGGAAAGCCAACTGGCCATCACCGCGGAAACCATTCTTCCGGTTGAACTGCACCTGATCGCGCGTCCCGGCGCAACGCTCGAGGGAATCCGTTCGGTCGAATCGCACCCCATGGCGCTGGCGCAGTGCGAACGGCTTTTTGCCGCGCACCCGGAGTGGGCGCGGCTGGCCGCGGAAGACACGGCGGGAAGCGCGCGCAAGGTGGTGGAAAGCGGAGATTCCACACGCGCCGCCATCGCGGGCCCGCGCGCCGTGCTGCTCCACGGCGGAGTGATCCTGATGCAGGACGTGCAGGATAGCGCGGACAACTTCACGCGTTTTCTGCTCCTCACAGACCCGAAAGACGCGCCGCCCGCCGGCGACAAACTGACCCTCGCCGTCCGCCTGCCGCACCTTCCCGGCGCGCTCCTGGCCGCGCTCGAGCCTTTCTCCGTTCGCGGGCTCAACCTCTTGAAGATCGAGAGCCGCCCCATCCACGGCTGCCCGTGGGAGTACCAGTTTTTTCTGGATGTGGAAGCCAGCCCTGGAGAGCGCATGGAAGAAGCGCTCGAAGAGCTGCGCGAGAAGGCCCATTCCGTCCGCGTGCTCGGCTACTACGCCGCCGCGCGGCCCATGGGTGAAGTGAAACCTGCTGCTACCAGGAGGGTCCGATGAGCTCGCGCGCCTTACGTCCAGAGTTGCCGGTCGCAGACCATCTGCCGGGAAGGCGGCGGGAGCGGAGACCCGTGGCCGCATCCCCCGTTGTGCTGGTGAAGCATGCGGCGCCATTCCGCATGGCCAGCAGAGAAGCCCATCCGGAAAACACCGTGGTGACGGCGGGCGGAGTGGCGATTGGCGCGGGCGCGCTGGTGGTGATCGCGGGTCCCTGCTCGGTGGAATCGCGCCAGCAGATTCGCGAAGCGGCGCGGCGCGTGAAGGCCGCCGGCGCGCAAATGCTTCGCGGCGGCGCGTACAAACCGCGCACGTCGCCTTACGACTTTCAGGGCCTGGGCCGCAAAGCGCTTGAGTGGCTCGCGGAAGCGGGCAAGGAATCCGGACTGCCGGTGGTGACCGAAGTGCTCAGTCCCGAGGACGTGGACCTCGTCGCGCGCCACGCAGACCTGCTGCAAGTGGGCGCGCGCAACATGCAGAACTACGCGCTGCTGCGCCGGCTGGCCACGGAGTCCAAGCCGGTGCTGCTCAAGCGCGGCCCTTCCGCCACCATTCAGGAGTGGCTGCTCGCCGCGGAATATCTGCTCTCCGGCGGCAACCCCAACGTGGTGCTGTGCGAACGCGGCATCCGCACGTTTGAGACGGCCATGCGCAACACGCTGGACCTGGCCGGGGCGGCGCTGGTGAAGGCGCTCTCGCATCTTCCCGTGATCGTGGATCCCTCGCACGGCACCGGCAAGCGCGTGCTCGTAGGTCCGGCCTCGCGCGCAGCCGCAGCCATCGGCGCCGACGGCCTGCTGATCGAGGTGCACCCGTGCCCCGCGCGCGCCCTCTCTGACGGCGAGCAATCGCTCGACCCCGAGGAGTTCACCGCGCTGATGCGCACGCTACGACCGCAGGCCTACGCTGCACACGCGTGAGAAGAAGGATGTTGCTATCGACGAGGTACGGCGTCGCTGCCATCTAGCCGGTCCTCATAGAAGGTTTCGCGTGAGAAGCTCGCGGTCGGCAAATTCGGCAGTTTTTCCGAACCTTCTGCCAGGGATTCAAGCATGCTGTGGAATTGTTCAACAGTCAGGACGCCGTGAGGCAGGGCGCTCGCAGCCAAAGCCTCCTTGAGAAGCCGCTCCGCCAATTTCTCCAAAGGCACACCCTGAGAACGCGCCTCGGCAATGAGACGCGCTTCCATCTCCGGGTTGAGGTCAACCTGAATCGTCACGGCAATACGCCTCTTTCAGATAGGCTAAACGCGTTCGGATTGAAATACTAGCGGGAACGTGCCGCGCGTGAACACACCCCGTGAACGCCATTGGAAGATGATTTCCCGCTGAGGCATACTAGTGTCTGTTTCAGGGGGAAGGGGGCGTGCGGCTCCCGCACGCGGTGTAATTCGCCGGAAACGCCACGCGCCCGTGGGAGAACCTCGCGCGCAGCGGCCGGCATCGAATAGCCAGGGACCAGAGTGGGGAAAAAGGACACATTGCGGGGGAAGTGGCTGGCGGTCCAGCGCACCACGCATGAGCTGTGGCTGATCGGCAAGGCCCTTCTTTCCACCAGCCACGTCGTCCAGGCGCACATCATCCCCATCCGCCGCTGCAATCTGGACTGCGGCTACTGCAACGAATACGACGATTTCTCCGCGCCGGTGCCGCTGGACCAGATGGTCCGCCGCATCGATAAGCTGGCCGCGCTGGGCACCTCGCTCATCACCATCAGCGGCGGCGAACCCCTGCTCCATCCCCAGTTGGACGACATCATCCGCCGCATCAAATACCACGGCCGCATCGCGGGATTGATCACCAACGGCTACCTGCTGGTGGCGGACCGCATCGAGGGGCTGAATCGCGCCGGCCTCGACCATCTCCAGATCAGCATCGACAATGTGAAGCCCGACGATACGTCGAAGAAGAGCCTGAAGGTGCTGGACCAGAAGCTCCGCCTGCTCTCCGAGCTCGCCGATTTCCACGTGAACATCAACAGCGTGATCGGCAGCGGCGTGAACAATCCGGACGACGCGATGGTGGTGGCCGAACGCGCGCGCGAGCTGGGATTCACCAGCACGGTCGGCATCATCCACGACGGCTCCGGGCAGTTGAAGCCGCTGGCGCCGGCCGAGCGGACGGTCTTCGACCGCATCATGGGCATGAGCAAGGGCTCCTACACGCGCTTCAATCATTTCCAGCAGAATTTGGCCGAGGGCAAACCCAACGACTGGCGGTGCCGCGCCGGCAGCCGCTACCTTTATGTATGCGAGGAAGGGTTGGTGCACTACTGCTCGCAGCAGCGCGGCTGGCCGGGCGTGCCGCTCGAACGCTACACGCGCGCCGACGTGCGCCGCGAGTTCGTCACGCGCAAGCCCTGCACCACGCATTGCACGGTTTCCTGCGTCCAGCAGACCTCCTACATTGACCACTGGCGCGCGCCGCAGCACCTGGACGCTCTGCCCGCAACGCACCGCTCACCCGCCATGGAAGCCAACGAGTCGCTCGTCCAGATCGAGCACGAATCCGGGGATTAGGTGGGACAGGCATTCCTGCCTGTCCGTTTTTCCCATGTCCGCGCTCCCCACCCAGCCAACCAGGAAGCAAGCCGTGCGTTTCCGCGCCCCCGTGCTGGCATTCCTGCTTTTTCTCCTGTTCTTCCCAGGCGCGGCGCAAGCCCAGCAGACACCGGCGGCCGCGCCACTACCCGTCTACAACGGCGATTGGTGGCTCTCCGTAAGCGGTTGGGAGCAGTACGGCTTCCTCTCCGGCTACGAAGATTGCTACGCCTTCGAATATCGCGGCTCGGCCGCGTTCACCAAGGAAGTCCAGAGTTACATCGACGATCTGAACAAATACTTCCTGGCCGATCGGGCCCGGCGAAAGGAAACCGTCAGCCATGCGCTCGACGTCCTGCGTAACGCGGCAACGGATGCGAGCGGCGCCGCCGGTTCCGCAGGCGCTGCATCTTCCACCCATGGCGGCCTCGACGGAAGATTCTGGTTCGATGCGGATCCTGCCGCGGAGCTGGGATTCGTGGAAGGCTATCTGGCCTGCCACACCGCCAAGGTAAAGGACGCCGACGGGAAATTCTCGAAGCCACCCGCGGAGTACGTAGATGGAATCAACAAGGCTTACGGCATCACGGACGACACCGACGATGTGGACCCCGAGAAAGCCCCGATCAAAATCGCCGACGCACTCCACAAGCTGAAAGACGAAGAAGCCGTGCCCGGCAAGCCCGGCGCCTAGTCCCACCGCTTGGATCGAAGAGCGGCGCTCAGGGAGCAGATCCAAGGCGGCATGCTTCGGCAATCCGTGCCGTATCCCAAAGGAGTACGCCATCGGGAGACTTGTCCTGAGCGAAGAAGGAATTGTCCCTGGCCCCCGCCAGCATGCGCCCGTCGGGACTCAGAACACCTGCCTCGCTGTACAGTACCTCCGATACGCAAGTCCGGCCCGTGCGCCGGTTCCATGCCCACAGGCGGGCGTCGCTGTGACCAAAAACGAGATCCGGAACTCCCCCGTCGATCGCCCCGAATCCCCCCGCGGCGATGTTGAATTTCGGCAGTGGCAGTGAGGGTGCGTCCGGCAGCAATTCCCCCGTAGTGGCTCGAGCAAGCCGAAATTCTGCCCCCGCCGCAACCAGAAAACTATCCCCTTGGACATCCAGAGCAAGCGGGAATGCAAACTTTGGCGCTCGGGGCAGAGTCCGTAGCTTGGACCAGTCCGAAGTCTTCCAGAATGTAAACTCCGTCGCGTTGGCCGTCAGCAAGACAGCTCCATCGAGCGAAAGGACGGGTGAATGCGCCTCCTTCAGTTCAAGAAGCAGCTTGCCGCTGCCCGGCTCGATCACCTGTGTCGTACCCGAATTGTCAGAGACGACCAGCCATTCGCCGGCCGGGCCGAACTCCAGCGAGTGGATCCACCCATGGAACGAGTCGTAAGACTTGATTGGTTTGCAGTCCGGCAGACTCCAAAGCGCGAGACTGAATTTGCCGTCACCCCCGCCGGTAGCGAGTGTTTGACCATCAGGAGCAATGGCGACCGCGCGGACGATCCCCTGTCCCGTCTCGACCGCACCCATAAATTTGCGGTTTACAACGTCCCAGACCACTACGCGGCCAAAGTCTTTGCCCGCCGCGAGCATGGTTCCGTCCTCCCGAAAGGAAAGAACGTTGATCGTGGTCGGCGTCCCCACTCCGGGCTGGATGGTGATTGT
>DATFZR010000059.1:0-4189 GCA_035314265.1 Candidatus Acidiferrales bacterium | reverse complement strand
ATAGAGGCAGCCGAGATTGTTGACGGCCGCGGCGAAGTGCGGGTCGGCCTTGAGTGCGAGGTCGTAGTATTTCTTCGCGTCCTTCTCCCGATGGAGGGCCTGATACGTGTTGCCGAGGCGGTTCATGATCTGGGCATTGTGGGGCTCGGTGTTGAGCAGATCGAGGTAGCCGAGGACGGCATCGTCGTAGTCCTTCTCTTCGACGAGCTGGTCCACAGCGATGAGCCTTTGGATGGAACTCGTGCGCGGGGGACTCTGCTGGCCCCAGACGGGGCCTCCCACGGCGAAACATGCCAGCAGCGCAACAACTGAGCGCCCGAGGTATTTCATGGGGCAACCTCCCCGGCTCCTGCGGTGGCTGAACTCACCCCAATTATGCGGTTCAGCCCGGTGCCTGGTCCTTCTTCTTTTCGGACCCGAAGATACCAAAAATCCTGTCCCACAGGCTCTTTTTCTTGGGGGGCGGCTGGGGAGGCCCGCTTGTAGTGGAAGGGGATTTTCCAGAGCCAGGCTTGTTGCGAGGCAGGAAAGAGGGCTGGACGCTCGTTTGCTGGGGAGGGTCCGAAGTTCGAGCGTCGGGCAGAACGCCGCCGGGCGAGGCGGCCAGCACCGCTTCGATGCCTCCATGGCGCTCGCAATATTTGTCAGGCGCGCTGCCGGAAAGAAAGGCTTCGTTGCGGGTGGCGGGACAGAGTGGAGTGGCGCGCTCGAGGGTGTCCACGTCAATGGCGATCAGCTCCACACCCGGCGGCGGAGAAAAATCGTGCACCTGGGAGTAGTCGGGCAGCGCGATAGCGCGCTTCATGAATTCGGCCCAGATGGGGGCGGCGGCGACGCCTCCGGCGAGGCCGAGCTCGCGGTTATCGTCGAAGCCGACCCAGATGACGCAGATCAGGTTTGAGGTGAACCCGGCGAACCAGCCGTCGTGGGAAGTGCCGGTCTTGCCGGCGGCCGGAGCGGTGAAGCCCCGCTGGCGCACGGGATAGCCGGTGCCGTGGTTGATTACATCCTGGAGGATGCTGGTGACGATGAAGGCGGCGCGCGGGTCCACGGCGTCGCGGGTGCGGGGCTGGTCGTGCTCGATCCACATGCCCGAGCCGTCCTGGAGGCCGCGGATGAACATGGGGTCGGCGCGAGTGCCGTTGGTGGCGAAGATGGTGTAGGCCGCGGCCACGTCGAGCGGCGTCATTTCGTAGGCGCCGAGGGCCATGGCCGGGGTGGGCTGGATGCGCGGGTCGAGGCCGGCCTTGCGCACCACATCCACCACGCGCTGGTAGCCGACGAGCTCCGCGACGCGCACGGTGGCCACGTTCAGCGAATGCGTGAGCGCCTCGCGCAGGGTGACCGTGCCGTAGAATTTCTCGCCGAAATTATCGGGCGCGTACTCGTTGCCGTCGAAGAGAAACGTGGTGGGCTCGTCCACGACGGTGGAGAGAGGCGTGAGCTGCGGGTCGATGCCCTCCACTTCGTTGTCGAAGGCGGCGAGGTAGACGAACGGCTTGAAGACGGAGCCGGGCTGGCGGCGCGCCAGGGCGTGATTCAACTGGCTGGCGCCATAGTCGCGGCCGCCGACGAGGGCGCGGACTTCTCCGGTGCGCGGGTCGAGCGCGACGAGCGCCACCTGCGCGTGCGGCACGGCCTCGGGCAAGCCTTTCTGTTTCTTTTCCTTGTTCCAGCGTTCGTAGCGGCGCTGGAGTTGCTTATCCACTTCCTGCAGGCCCAACTGCACGGCTTCGACGGCGGCGCGTTCGAGGCGCGGGTCGAGCGAGGTGTACACGCGGTAGCTCTGCGAGGTGAGATCGGCTTCCGAGATGTTTTCGAGCAGGTGGTCCTTCACCATGTCCACGAAATACGGGGCGGAGGAAGTCTCCATGCCGCCGCGAGCCAGGTGCAGCGGCGAGCGCTGCGCGTCCGCCTGCTGCTGGGCGGTGATCAGGCCGTCTTCCACCATCGAGCCGAGCACGCGGTCGCGAGGCTCGGCGATGCGGTCCGGCCGGGTGTCGGCATTGGCGTAGCGATTGGGCGCGCGGATGATGCCGGCGAGGAAGGCGGACTCCGCGAGCGTGAGTTCGTGGACGTCCTTGCCGAAATACGCCTGCGCGCCCTCGCCAAAGCCGCGAATGGCGAAGCTGCCGCGATTTCCCAGGTAGATTTCGTTTGCGTAGAGCTCGAAGAGTTGCTGCTTGGAAAAGCGCTGCTCGAGTTCGAGGGCCACCAGCGTTTCCGCCACCTTGCGCTTCCAGGTGCGTTCGGTGGAGAAGAAGAAACTGCGCGCGAGCTGCATGGTGAGCGTGCTGGCGCCCTGGCCCACGTTGTGGTGGCGCACGTCTGCCCAGGCGGCGCCCACGATGCGCACCGGATCGAAGCCGGGGTGCTCGAAGAAGCGCTTGTCTTCCGCGGCGAGCACGGCGTCTATGAGGACCTTCGGCAGTTGGTCCATGCGCACAACGCGGCGCTTTTCCCGCAGCGTGTCGAAGAGATTGGTGATCAGCTCGGGCTCGATTTCGGCGGAGGAAAGCTCGGCCCCGCCTAGAGACGAGATGCGTTCGATTCTGGCGCCGGCGAATTGGACGCGCAGGGGATTCGTGCCGCCGAAATAGGAACTGGGGGAGGGACGGATGGAGAGCGTGCTGCCGGAGATGGAGTACTCGCCGCGAGCGCCGTCCACGGAGTGGTCGAAATATCCGGCGCGTTCGAGCGAGGCCAGCACATCGCTCCTGGCAATGGCTTCCCCCTCGTAGATTCGCCGGGGGGAGGAGTAGACCTGGGAGGTATTGCCGAAGGCCTGGCCGGAAAGCCGCGCCTCAATCATGCGCGAATAGGAAACGTAGAAGTAGGCGAATACGGCGGCGCCCGCCAGCAGCAAGAGCAGGCCGCAGGCCAGCACGCCGATTCCGAGCCGCGAGGTCCAAAAGCCGCGGGAAAGACGAAAGCGCAACAGGACGGAATCCCCCTTCTGCCGGAGCGGAGGCACTGCCGCCGCAACGTGGGCGCCACGGCCCCGCTGGGCGGGACGTTACGGGCCGGCGCGTCACACAGGAAAATTGTACCGCGAACCACCTACATGATGGGGCTTTCGCTCTTGGGATGGAACTCGAGGTTTACTTCGGCGCCGAAGATGGTGACGGTGATGGTGTAGTTGACGCTGACGATGGCGGTCTTGCCGATGACCTCCACCTTGATCGCGTCCTGGGTAATGGGAATGCTCAGCGATTGCACCTCGGCCCACACGTTGTCTTTGGCTTGCTTTTCCGTCCTCTGGTGCGCGGCAAAAAAGCGCGACTCGGTTTCAACGGTGTCTTGCAACTGGTAATTGTTCACGTAGGGGGGAACGACTTTCACCCCGGCGTAAATCATCGAGCCGACTATGGCGAGAACGACGATGAGCTTCATGCGCCCCTCGCCGCGCTGGGAGGCCCACCGGGAAGACGGGCGGGCGCGCGGCTCGCGGCGGTCGAGCAAAAATTGGCTGGCGGCTCTCACTGGATCCCATCTGAACCCGCCCGGCGGGCGGATTCCCCTGATGCTTTTGGAACCGGCCCGATGCTAGCACCGGGCCAAAGGGGTGTCGAGAACGCGGGTGGAGACGCGTAGCCGATGCGTCAATCGGTGGCGGGGAGCACGGGAGCCCCCAGCCCCGCGGACAGGCAAAAAAAGACAGAAGAGCACAGGCTGAAGCCTATGCCACGGTTAGTAGGCCCGGCCGAAGATGGCGCGTTCCTGGGAAGGCCCGCCGCAAGCGATGCAGGGACCATTGCCGCCGGGCTGCTCGATTGGGATGTTGCGGATGGTGGCCTTGGTCTCTTCTTTTATGCGGGCTTCGCAGTCGGCGCTTCCGCACCAGAAGGAGAATGCCCAGCCGTTTTCGATGGCGTTGCGAAACTCGTCGTAGTTCTTCGGGTCGTGCGTGTTGGCCTTGCGGAATTGGGTGGCGCGTTCGAGCAGCGCCTTCTGCACTTCGTCGAGCGCGGCGCTGACGGCTGCGGCCAGCCCTTCGCGCGGGATGAAAGACTTCCCTTCCCGGCCGGGGCGGTCGCGGCGGGCCAACGCAACGCTGTTCTTGGCCACGTCTTTGGGGCCGATTTCGATGCGCAGAGGGACGCCGCGCATCTCCCAATCGTTGAACTTGAAGCCGGGGGTGACGCCTTCGCGTTCGTCGAGCGTCACGCGAATGCCGGCGGCCACGAGT
>DATFZR010000058.1:0-5773 GCA_035314265.1 Candidatus Acidiferrales bacterium | reverse complement strand
CTGTCTGTGTATGGGCGGCCAGTCTCCCGATTGCGCTAACCCGAAGTGGAAAACTTCTGGAGGACTGCCTTCACTTTGATGCCGTCGGCCAGTTCCACGTCACCCGGTAACACGACTTCTTCCCCTTCTTGTAAACCGTCGAGCACCTGAAAGCTGGCCGCGCTGCTGATTCCCAGGCGGATTTCGCGGCGGTGGATGATCTGCGTGGAGCCGAGCCCCGTTCCGCCTACCACAAAAACGTAGCGGTGGCTGCCCTCGTCGCGCACGGCGCCGCGCGGCACCACGAGCGCGTTCTGCGCCTGGTGCACCAGAATCTTTACGGTCACGTTGGCGTTGGGCAACAGGTTCTGGCCGGCGTTCTCCACCGAGCAGAGCACCTCGCCCACGCTGCGCGTGTTGCGCGGCACGACGGTTTTCGGCACCTGCTCGGTGCGTCCCTCCCAGGTGACATTAGGCAGCGCGTCCCAATTGATCAGCACGCGCTGTCCCGGCGCCACAGGACCCAGCTCCGGCTCATCCACGAAAGCGCGCACCTGCAAGTGCACCAGGCTGCCGATTTCCGCCAGCAGGTCGCCGGTATGAACGTAATCGCCTGCGTGCACGGGAATCAGATACAGCGTCCCTTCGATCGGCGCCAGCAGGTCGCCTTGCCGCACTTTTTTCTCCAGCGAGACAATTTCAGACTTCGCCCGGTCTACCTCGAGCTGCGCCGTTTGCATCTCTACATTCGACTTGCGCTGCATTTCTTCCTTGCGCGCGGCAACCTGCTTTGCGGTAGCTTCGGCGCGGGTGAGCGCCAGCTTGTTCTGGCTCACCTCATCGGGCGTGGCGGCCTGGCGGGCCGCCAGCCGCTCCAAGGAAGTCTGCTGGCTGCGCAGGCGTTCGACGTCCGCCTGGGACTTGCGCAAATCCGCTTCCACCTGGGCCAGTTCGTCGGCCTTCCCGCCCGCATGCGCGGCGCGCAGGGATTCTTGCGCGTCCAGCAGCGCTTGCCGCGTGCGCGCAAGTTGCGCCTCTGCGTCGGACGTATCCAACTTGAGCAGCGGCTGTCCCTGGCGGATCGGCCGCCCTTCCGTCGCGGACACCTCCGTGACGAACGCATTCGTCTCCGCTCGAATCACGGCGGGGCCGATCGCCTCGACCTTCCCGTTCGTGCTCACTACCTCCGTCAAATCCTGGCGCACAACCTTGACGGATCCCACGCCCGGCACAGGCGCGCGCCGGCCCTGCCAAACGAGCAGGCACACCAGCAGCGCAACTCCCGCCGCGCCAAGCAGAAGCCTTCGTATCTGTTTTTTCTCCATTCCCCCTCATGCCAGCGTCTGGGCGCCAGCCAGAAGTGAAGTGTAGCAAACCGGCTTGCACCGTGCCTACGCGCCGATCGGGCACACGCTGGCGTTTACGCAACCCGGCACGAAGGCTGCTCCAGCCGCCCGAATGCGCTGGCAGTGGAAATCAGCGCCGGACCCGCTCGCCGGGGTCCGCCATCCGACTTTGCTTGACGCACGGCCACCCCACGCGGTTAGAATCATTCCGTGACCGAGACAAACAAATCGGAAACTCCCACGGACCGAAAGCCCATCAAGCCCATCCATCGGGTGTGCATCCAGTGCAATAACATGTTTCCGGTGACGCCCGACAAATTCGACGCCAAGCAGTGTCCCAACTGCCACAAGGGATGATCCTTCCCGCGTTATTTCTCCGGGTGCGGGCGCGTTGGAACCAGGGAGGGCGCAGCAAGCAGCGCCCCTACGCCACACCTGGGAACGCAACATGATTGAAGCGCGAAGCCTGACCAAAATCTTCCAGGACAAGAAGCGCGGCCCCGTGCGCGCGGTGGACGGCATCAGCTTCCGCTGCGAGCCGGGCCGCATCTTCGGCCTGCTGGGCGCCAACGGGGCGGGCAAGACGACCACGCTGCGGATGCTGGCAACGCTGCTGACGCCCAGCTCGGGCGGCGCCACTGTGGCGGGCTTCGATGTGGTGGCGCATCCGGAATTGGCCCGCGCCAATCTCGGCTTCCTCTCGACAGCTACGGCGCTGTATGGCCGCCTGAGCGCACGTGAGTTCGTGGAATATTTCGGCCGGCTGCACGGCATGTCTGAGGAGTTGCTCCACAAGCGCATCGAAGAGCTGTTCGCGCGGCTGGAGATGAACGACTTCCGCGACCGGCGCTGCGAAAGTTTCTCCACGGGCATGAAGCAGAAGACGTCGATCGCCCGTGTGCTGGTGCACGATCCGCAGGTGATGATCTTCGACGAGCCGACCACGGGCCTCGACGTGATGACGGCTCGCGCCATCGTCTCGTTCATCCGGGAGTGCCGCGAGCGCGGCAAGACGGTGATCTTCTCGACGCACGTGATGACGGAAGTGGAAAAGCTCTGCGACCGCATCGGCATCATCCACGGCGGAAAGCTGCTGGCTGAAGGCACGCTCGAGGAGCTGCGCGAGCGGCACGGCATCCGCGATCTCGAAGACATCTTCGTCGCCGTCGTCACCAGCGCGGCGCACGGAGAAAAAGGGCGAGCGGCATGAGCGTGCGCAACATAGGAATCGTGTACCGCAAGGAGCTGACCGATTCGCTGCGCGACCGGCGCACGTTGATCTCCACGATCGTGATGCCGCTGCTGCTGATCCCGGCGATGACCATCGGCTTCGGCACCTTCGCCGTCTCCATGGTGAAGAAGGCGGAGAAGGAAACGCCGCGCGTCATGATCCTGGGCGGCGCGGATTCTCCGGAGACGGTCGCGGCGCTCAAGCGGATTCCGGGCGTCCAGTTCGTCCCGGCGGCCGATGATTACGCGAGCGAGATCTCCAACAAGACGCTGCGCGCCGCCGTGCGCCTTCCCGAGGGCTTCCAGGCCTCGCTGCCCGGCAGCGGCGACCCTGCCCACGTGGAAATTTACATCTACGAGAGCGACCTGAAATCGGAGATTGCCGGGCAGAAGATCCGCGTGTTTTTCGACGAACTGCGCCAGAAGACCGTGGAGTCGCGGCTGGCCCAGCGCAACCTTTCGCCCACGCTGCTGCGGCCCTTTGATGTGGCCAAGAAAAACGTGGCGCCACAGGAAAAAGTGGGCGCGGCCCTCTCGAGCGCCATGCTGCCGTATCTGGTGATTCTGATGTGCCTGACCGGCGCCATGTATCCCGCGATGGACATGACGGCCGGGGAGAAAGAACGCGGCACGATGGAGACGATTCTGACCAGCCGCGTCTCCCGCATCGACCTGGTGCTGGGCAAGTTCCTGCTGGTGCTCACGGCTTCGATCGCCACGGCCCTGCTGGCCGTCAGTTCGATGGGCGCCACCTCTCAATTCGCGGCAAAGATGTTCGCCTCGCAGCTTCCGCCGGGGTCCTCGGGGCAGTTCCAGCTCAACTTCAATGCGCAGGCGCTGGTGGCTGTGTTCGCGCTCGTCGTGCCCGTGGGGATGCTGTTTTCGTCGGCGCTGCTGGCCATTTCGCTGTTCGCCAAGACCTATAAGGAAGCGCAAAGCTACATCTCCCCGCTGATGATTGTGGTTATCGTTCCGGCCGTGGCATCGCTCATGCCGGGTGTGGAACTGAACTGGCGGCTGGCTCTGGTGCCTATTCTGAACACGAGCCTGGTGAGCAAAGAGATCCTGAGCGGCACCTACCACTGGCAGTTCATTGCAGCCGTATTCCTTTCTTCCTGCGTCTATGCCAGCGCGGCGCTGGCCACAGCGGTGCACCTGTTCCAGCGCGAGGACGTGCTCTTCCGGACGTAGCTGGACGCGTTGGGGTGGTGAAGAAGAGCAGTTGCTTTGCACCATGTTCCCTCTTTTCCCGCCCGTAGAATCTGCACCGATTTTCATTGAAGGTGGACGAGTACCCCCCCTCCCGCTCATAATTGCGCAATCCCTTGAAAACAAAGGCGATGGGAGGAGGGGTGTTGCACAAAGGCATGAAAACACAAGGGTTAGATTCGTGGCGGCGATCGATGCGCAGGGGGCGGCGGGGGTATCCCCCCCACCCCCCGGAGTGCGTAATCTGCTGAAAATGCGTGGGTTGCAAATTGGGAGTGTGTAAACGACTGAAAACACAATGACTTCCGACGAGGGGGTTCGCATTGGCGTTCCGCCGGGGAGGCCCCCCCCTCCCCATTCGTGCATCTGCACAAACGAAAGAAGTTAGGTATGATTTCGGGGCAAAGCATTGAAACTGCGGAACTTTAAGTGGCTGTGAAATGTGCAGATGCGAGGCGATTTTGTATGTGCAGAAACTGCGGGAGTTGCGGGAGTGGTGCGCGGATCTGCACATTCCACAGGTAGTTAGGGAAGGTCTTGGTCCACGGATTGGTCTACAGAGGTGCATCGACGTTAATCCTACTCTAATTGTACTCCATGATTACCCATAAGTCAAGGAGAAAGTGATGAGCGGCTGGTGATTCGTGACTGGTAACTGGTGGGAGGGGGGAGGGTGCGCAGGCAACCTAAGTGTTCTGGCCCTTTATAACGCCGTGGTGAATTGTTGCGGTGGTATTATGCCACGGTGCTTTTCCATCGAGAGGAGAACGACAAATTGCGGAGTGGGCCGCCCGCCATGGGGATCGACAGACAGCGGGTGACCGAAGTATTGATCTACCTCGGCTGCGCAGCGTTGGTTGTCGCTTCGATCCTGGTCTACGCTGAGTATTCGGCTCCGGGTTCGCATTTTCCGACTGGGCCGGTTTGGCTGGTCACTCTTACCGTATTAGTATTTGGCTACGCAGCTTGGTCGCTCTCGGCGGGGGCCAATCTACCCGGGCCGGGGGGCGTCGGGCCGGGTGTACAAGGTTCGTTCAATGACGAAGGGTGGATCGCGAGCCCAACGGCGGGGATGGTCGGACTCTCCGTGGCAGATACTTGGTCGGCGTGTGTGGCAATTCCGTGACGGCCGCCGAGATCAGGTCAGGAATGCGCGTCGTTTATGTTGTTTGGTACGCCTTGGCCCTCGCGTTGGCGCTGATCGCTAATGGGTTCTACGTTTTTGGCGCTGGCCGACTCACGCCACCTCTGACCCGGGGCTCTGCCGGTGGGGGCCGACTCCGTGCTTCACATCGTGTGGGGTACTGTGTCTTTTTTCTCTGCGCAGGCTTCGGGTCTCGCGATGTATTGCCTGCTGCATCCCTCGACCATGACGAGGTGGGTGCAGGAGTCACGTCCGGAGATTTCCTCCGACGGGAGAGTTGTCGCGACCTTCGTCAGGGTTATATGCGCACTGCAGCTCGCCATGTTGTCTTATATTCTCGCCTCAATTCTCTCGTGACTTCGGTCCCAGATGGCGGTAACAACTGTGGCCGGTTCCCTATTTCTGTATCATCCGCAGAGTTGGCCTTGGGCTTTTTTACACCGCAGGGCTGCAGGCGAATGCGGGCCGCAGCGTTGCTTGGGATGCCGCGCCGAAGCGAGACGCTACTAGCTAAGTGGCGCGGCGCATGGTGGCCGAAATACCACCCTACGTATCGGCAATCGCCGATCTAAAGGTGAAGCGAATGGGGCCGACGAAGGAGCGAGTGGAGCTTGCGGACGGTAACGACGTTGTTTTGGAGGTGGAACGGCACGGTGATCGCTGGCTGGTGACGGCATTCCACATGGAATGAGGCAAGCCGACCGGTTCCTTCGTCGGTATGAGCGGAAAGCGGCTTGAAACGGGTGTCGAGAATGAAGAATAAGGTGGGCTGGGCGATTCTGGGGACGGCAAAGATCGCGCGGGAGAAAGTGATCCCGGCGATGCTGAAGAGCGAATGGGCCGAGGTGGTGGCCGTCGCGTCGCG
>DATFZR010000057.1:0-2829 GCA_035314265.1 Candidatus Acidiferrales bacterium | reverse complement strand
GCCCTGCGATGATCAACATAACCACCACGCCCAGCCCGGCGATCGCCGTCACCTGCACACTGCAGACGAACTGCGTGGCGCAGTTGATGGGACCGCGCGGTCCCGAAGGTCCCGGGACGCCGATGCAGCCCTTCGCGGCTTTCAGCGGGTTGTTGCTGCTGGCGGCGATGCTGCTGCGGTCCAGAGTCTTCGGGCTGCAGAGGCGGGGACCATGGGCAGCACGGCTGGCTCCGGTGTGCGCCATGCTGCTTCTGGTGATGCTGGTGATGACGTGGACGGCCTGCGTCAGCAACCCGCCGCCGACGATCCCCGGTGCACCCACCACACCGGCGGGTGTGTACCAGATTGAGATCCAGGCCACGGCGCCGGGCGGCGTAAAGCAGTCCGTGCCCCTTACCGTCCACGTAATCTAGTCGCGGAATTGGCTCCGGCAGAGGCAGACCCCGGCGTCCGCCCTCTGATCTTCATCGCCTGCATTTCGTATTATGTTAACTAGCTAAGAGGCTGTTTTTCGCGCGGAATTGCCCCTAAACGTGCTCAAAACCCTGCAACATTGCCCCTTTTCTCGTCACTTTGGACGCAAAGCCGTCAAACCTGCTTTTGCTATCTTCAAGAAAACAAACGCCGCATGAATCGGGCCGTCTTCCTTGTCAGCAGCCTTGCGCGGCAGATTCCGCGCTTCGATCTGTCGCTCCCCTGGATCACTCGCCGCCGGCCAGCGCCTGGGAAGCCCGCGACATCCCCGCAAGCGCGCCGCGCCGCTTTGGAGCATTCACCAAAGCAATCTTGAATTCCCCAAGCGCCGCCCTCGGCTGTTTCTGTTCGAGCAGCAGGTCCCCAAGCTGCTCCCGTGCCGGAACGATCGGGCCGGGTGTTACGGGAAGCTTCTCGATGGCGTCTTCCTGGTCGGCAGCCTTGCGCAGCAGGTTCCGGGCTTCCTGCGCCTGGCCTTCCGCCTGCGCAGACCATGCCGCGGCCTCGAGCGCCTGGATCTCCACCTGCGCGGCCCAGTAAACATTGTACTCACCGCCCGTCGCGCGTAATTGCAGTTCGATATCTCGCAGCCTCTCCACGGGCGCGCGCGCCTCGGCAGGATGGCCGCTCCGCGCCAGCCCAATCGCCTGCGCCCACACGGCCACGGCGGCCACATGCGGCGGCGCGCCGCTCGCGGCAATGATCGCCGCCGCGTCTTTCCATTGCCGCCGTTCCACCGCATAGCGCGCCGGCATCGCGGCCGCCGCGTAGGCAGTTTTGAAGTCCCCCGCGCTCAGGCTGGGCATCGCCCGGAGCTGCTGGAGAATCTCGCCAGCTTCTTTGTCGCGCCCCTCCTGGAGATACGCGTACACCAGATAATCCATCGCGTGCAGCTCTTCTCCGATGTCGCCCTGGCTGTGCGCCGCTCGCCTGGCGGCCTGGTTGGACGCGACCGAATCGCTCCACATCCCCAGCCGCGTGAAAATGTGCGACGGCATGTGCAGCGCGTGCGGCGCCGAAGGCGCGATCTTCGAGTAGGCGCGCGCCGCCGCCAGGCCCTGCTGGGCCATTTCCTGGTTGTCGCACGCGTGGATCAGGTAGTGCGCGATTCCCGGGTGCTGCGGATACTTGCGAAATAGCGGCTCCAGGATGCTTGCCGCGTGCTTCTGGTTCGCGTGGGTCGTATCGAAGGGAGACGCGCTCGCCAGCAGCGCCAACGCGTAGAAGACCTGGGACTCCACGTCGCCCGGGTTCGCCGCCGCCAGCTCTCCCATGGCGCTTTCGTATTTCGATACGCGCAGGCCCGGCTCCTGGTCGTAGAACGCCGCCAGCGCGCGGATAAACCCGCGTTCCCGGTCCGTACCTCCGCCAATCCGCTCCGCCTGCCGCATCTCCTCGCGGCCTCGTGGAAGAAGGTCCGGCCGGATCACGGGATCCCACAGCTCGTGGAAATACGTCATCGCCACTCCCCAATGGGCCATGGCGCAATTCGCGTCTTTCTCCGCCACCTTCCGGAACGAGGCCTCCGCAGCCGAGTAGGCAAACGAGTGAAGCAACGCCACGCTCGTCTCAAAGCCGCTCTGGACCTCAGGCTTGCACGATGTGGGGAACGAAACGATGCCCAGATGTTTGGGCGCGGGATGATCGTGCATTTCCTGCTGCGCCGATACCCCACGCGCCAAAAGCATGGGAATCAGCATGACAATAAAGAGGACCACAACCGGAGGACAAAGCGTTCGGCACCGCCGTGCCAGCAGAAAGCCGCCGAACCTGAACGTGCATCTCTTTTCGGACATTCCCTGTTGCAGGCAAAGTAGCAGAGGCAACTGGTCTCGTCTAGCGCCGCAACCTTTCATTGGCGCACCAGGAGCCCTTGTCCTGCCGCGGAGTGGATACCTAGCGAGCGGGGACCTAGAAATGAAGTTAACATTATTTGAGGATGGGTAGCCTATGACAGAATGGTTCGCACGCCCCGTCCTGCACGTAACGGATGTTCAGGCCTCGCTCCTCTTTTACGTTAACCGGCTTGGCTTCACGAGCCCCTGGCGCTACGACGAGGACGGCAGGGCACACGTCGCACAGGTCGACCGGCAGGGCTGCGCGATTATCCTGGCCGACACGTGGCCCGAGAAGGTTGGCAAGGGACTGATGTTCATTTCCCTGAACGTCGAGCCGGAGACGCGCGAGGCCGCGGGCGCCGCGTTGGACGCGCTGCGCGCGGAACTCGAGGCCAAGAACGTCGCGGTCAAGGAAGGTTCTTGGGGCTATCGGCTGCTGGTGGTGGACGATCCTGACGGGAATCAGCTCTTCTTCAACTACCCGAACGAGACGGCATCCGGCAAGACTGCCGGAGGC
>DATFZR010000056.1:0-13524 GCA_035314265.1 Candidatus Acidiferrales bacterium | reverse complement strand
GCAATTTGGCGCAAGTAGCCCTTTTCTCTTGCGCGACCTGACCGCCGAAGCCCAGGCCCTTCGCAAACTCGGCCGCGACGACGAAGCCGCCGCCATCGAGCGCCGCGCTCAATTGATCCAATCCGCCCAATCTCGCCCCTGACGCGCCCTCATCGGCATCTCCATGGGGCGCTCGGCAAGGTGCCTGCCCAAAAGCCGGTCGCCATATCTGCCAGCGATTGTCTGTCTAGGACCGGACGAGGGTCAAGAACTGGCGTCACCCCGCTCCCCCACCAGTCGGCTCCTATTTAGGTGTTTCTTGCCGGAGCTCTCTACAAGCGCTGGCCCGCAAAGTGAGTGCGTCAGAGGAAGCGAACCGCGCGCCGTTTTCTCAAAATCACCTTAGTTCGGGCGCTTGAGCTGCGGCTTCAGCTTGAGGAGTTCCTTCGCGTGTTGAATCATCGCCTCCTTCCCCACGATCTTTCTCCGGTGCGCGCCGCAGCGAATCAACATTCGGCCCTGAACTCTCGAGGAGTCGTCCAGAATCACATCGATCCAAAACAAACGGCTTAAAGCCGCGCGTTTTCACATCGTTACGCAAACTACCCAGGGGGGTCGTACAGCCACTCTTGACTGTGTTCCTCTTCGGCGCGCCCCTGGCGCCCGTTGGTCATCCCCATTCGCGAGTGATACTCTCCCTGAAAATTCCGTGAAATGGAGAGAGTCATGATCACAACTGTGAGTCGCAGGCGGTTTATGGGTGTCAGTGCGGGAGTTGGCGCAACGCTCGCTTCCAGTAGATTTTTCGCGCTCGATTCCTATGCGCGGACGCCTGCCGGGAAGTATGAGGGGATGTTCGCGCCGCTCGATGCGTTTGTCGAGCAGTACATGCGCGACATGAATGCGCCGGGGATGACGCTTGTTTTGGCGGATCGCGATGGCGTGCAGCGGGTGGTTACGTATGGGTGGAGCGATATGGAGGGCAAGGCTGCCGTCCAGCCCGGGCAGATCTTTCAGATCGGGTCGATCAGCAAATCGTTTCTCTCCATTTGCCTGCTGCAACTGCGGGATGAAGGGAAGCTGGACCTGCACAAGCCCATCGCGGCCTACATGCCGTGGCTGCGCATTGATTCCGCGTTTGCGCCCATCACGACGCACCACATGCTCACGCACTCTTCGGGATTGCCAAGTATCCCGCCGGTATTTCTATCCGATCCGGCGCAGAAGCATCGCGCGGCTTACGCGCCGGGCGAGCATTTTCACTATTGCAACATGGCCTTCACGGCGCTGGGACATCTCTTGTGGACACTCGACGGGCGGAACATTGGGGACGCGATCCGGCAGCGCGTGTTCGAGCCGCTGGGGATGACGCAGAGCGAGCCGGTGATTACACTCGAGAACCGGCCGCGACAGGCCAAGAACTACAACCCCTTCCAGGGTGACCGGCCGTACCCGCGCAACGGACGGCTGAGCGAGGCTCCGGCCATCATCACCACGGAAGGCGCGGGTTGCATCGCGGCGACGCCGCGCGACATGGGACTGTACGTGCAGATGATTGCCAATCGCGGGCAGGGGCGGCGCGGCAGGCTGCTTTCCGAAGAGGGCTTCGGCCTGTTCTCGCAGGCGCATATTCAGGCGGAGGAATTCGGACCGACCGCCAGCTACGGCTACGGAATTGCGGTGGACACGCTCGATGGGCACAAGATTCTGCGCCACACGGGTGGAATGGTTTCGTTCGCATCGTCCATGCATGTGGACCTGGACGAGGGCGTGGGCGCGTTTGCTTCCATCAACGCGATGCAGGGTTACCGTCCGAATCCAGTGGCGCAATATGCGATCCGGCTGATGCGCGCGCAACGTGAGGGCAAGCCGTTGCCCACGATACCGCCGCCGACCGCGGCGACGCGCGTGGAGGACGCGGCGGAGTACGCGGGCGTTTACCAGAGCGCGGACGGACGCACACTAGAATTCGTGGCCGCGGACCAAGCGCTGTTTCTTCTCCAAAAGGGAAAGCGCGTGCCGCTCGAGGGCGGCGGAGGCAGGTTCATCGTTTTGGACGAGGATTTTGCGCGCTTTTCGCTGGCGTTTGGCCGGGCGGACGCGAAGGATCCCAAGAGTCCGGTGGTGGAAGTGGGATGGGGGAGCGATTGGTTCGTCAACGCCAAGTATTCCGGGCCGAACCAATTCGATTATCCGAAGGAATGGGACAGCTATGCGGGCCACTATCGCAACGAGAGCGCGTGGATTGGGAGCCTGCGAATCCTGGTGCGCAAGGGTAAACTGCTCCTCGACGGAGTGGTGCCGCTCGAGCCCGCGCCGGGCGGGGTCTTCTACCTGCGCGATGAACCGTACAGCCCGGAGTGGATCCGCTTTGGCGAAGTAGTGAACGGCAAGGCCATGCGGATCAAACTCTCCGGCGAAGACATGTGGCGTGTGATGACCGCGTAAGAATGCGGAGAGGAGACGAACATGGAAGTTGGTTTGATTGGTCTGGGGAATATGGGATCGGGAATTGCGAAGAGCCTGCTGCGCGGCGGCCACGGCGTGACCGTCTACAACCGGACGCAGGCGAAAGCGGAAACATTGAAGGCGGATGGGGCAAAGGTGGCCCGAACGGTGGCGGAAGCGTGTGCTGCCGGCGTGGTGATGACGATGCTGGCGGACGACACGGCCGTCGAGGCCGCGGTGTTCGGCGATGGCGGCATTCTGAAATCGCTGGCCAAGGGCGGGGTGCACGTGTCGCTCAGCACGATCAGCGTGCGACTGAGCGATCGATTGACGGCCGAGCACGCCCAGGCCGGCCAGGATTATGTGGCCGCGCCGGTTTTTGGCCGGCCGGACGCCGCGGATGCCGCGCGGCTGGCGGTGGTGGCGGCGGGCCGGGCGGAAACGATCGAGCGGTGCAAACCATTTTTCGCGAGCATGGGACCGAAGTTGCTGGTGGCGGGCAGCCGGCCAGCGCAAGCGAATGTGGTGAAGCTTACCGGAAACTTTCTGATCGCTTCGGTGCTCGAATCCATGGCGGAGGCCATCGCGTTTGCAAGAAAGTCGGGACTGGACGCCGCGGCGCTGCTCGATTTCCTGACGAGCACGATATTTACCGCGCCGCTCTACAAGACCTACGGCACGCTGATCGTGGAGGACAGATTCGAGCCCGCGGGCTTCGCGCTGCCGCTGGGGTTGAAGGACGTGCGGCTGGTGCTGCAGGCCGCGGAGTCGCAGAATGTTGCCATGCCGATCGCCAGCGTGGTGCGCGACCGCATGCTGACGGCGCTGGCCCGCGGAAACGAAAAGAGCGACTGGTCTGTGATCGGGCGCGTGGCGGCTGAAGATGCGGGGCTCAGCCGGAAAGGCTGAATCCTGCGTTTCGCGGCGCGCTTGCCATTCCTTGCCGGGACATCTAGGCTAACGAGCCGTGGACTTCAACCCGCACCTGTTGACCGTGGGATTCCTGTGGTACCTCGCGTTTCTTTTCTCGACGGTGTGCCACGAGGGCGCGCACGCGCTGGCGGGAAAACTGGGCGGCGATCCGACGGCGTTTGAAGCCGGCCAGGTAACGCTGAATCCCTGGCCGCATATCCGGCGGGAACCGCTGGGCCTGGTGGCCATTCCGATCGTGAGCTATCTCTTGAACGGGTGGATGATGGGCTGGGCCAGCGCTCCCTACGATCCGAATTGGCAGCGCAACCACCCGCGGCGCGCGGCGTGGATGGCGCTGGCGGGGCCGGGCGCGAATTGCACGCTGATGATTCTGGCGGGGCTCGGCATCCGCGCGGGAATGAGGGCCGGCGCCTTTACGATCCCGATTCAGCCTACGTTTTCCGCGCTGGTGGAGGCAGCGGATCCCGAACGGCTGGGATTTCTGGCTACTCTGGCGAGCATTTTCTTCACGCTGAATCTGATCCTGGCGACCTTCAACCTGCTCCCGCTGCCGCCTCTCGATGGGAGTTCGGTGATCACGCTTTTTCTGCCGGAGCAGAGCGCCTTGCGGCTATTGGATTTCTACCGCACGTCGGGACTGGGATTCGCGGGGATTCTGATCGCGTGGTACGGGTATGGGTATGTGTTCCGCTGGGTGGGGCCGCGAGCCGTCGACCTGCTGTTTCACGGGTTCTGAGCGGCAACGCTGGCACGTGTTCCAGCCGGGAATCGAGTGACCGGCCGGTGTTCCGAACGGGAACACGCTGTTTCTTCCTGCAACATGCGGTTTTCTGCGGCTCATCGGGCAATCTTCGCTAACTGCTGCAAATTCAATCGCCGGGCTTCGCGGACGGATGGGCCCGCTGCGTGCAATATCTGCCGGCGGAGACCAACATGGACGATCAAACCTCAATCTATCGCGTGGAAGTATCCGGCTGGGATCGCGACGAACGGTTCTTTGTGGAGCGCGCCGCCCTGGAATGGCGGGATGGCGGACAGAAGCGGGTGCTGATTCACAGGAACGTGCGCAACGGCGCGATGTTGTTCATCCGCCTGCTGGAAAATTCGAGCCCGTCGAGTTCGTTTCCTGTGGCGTACCGCGTGCGGGAAGTCTGCGACCGCGACGGGGGCACCGCCTATGAAGTGACGCTCCGCCAGATCTGGCCGTCGCCGGATGGCCAGTGCACGGGACCGACTGCCATGCTCGATGCGGCACGAAGCCGCCGCCTGGGTTTGAACTGAAACCCGCCGTAACCGCGAAGTGCGCCGCTGCCGCCAGATGGATTGGCAGGTGATTGAAGGTTCCCGGTCCAAAGCCGATATAGGAGATGGGAGGAACGAAGAATGGCGGGGATCGAACTCGCCTCGAATGCGCCTTCGCAGGCCTCGCGGGCATCCTCGTGCCACGAGAAGCGCGGGGGCGTGCACGTGTGCGTACTGGATGACGACAGCGCGCTGGTGGCCACGACGGTGGAGCTGCTGGAGCGCTTGGGATTCCCGGCGTCGGGGACGACGGAGCCGGGCGAAGCCCTGGCCAACGTGCGCCAGCGGCGGTGCCGCGCCGTGGTGAGCGACGTGCGGATGCCGGGAATGGACGGACTCGAATTCCTCGATCAGGCGCTGAAGATTGATCCCACGCTCGACGTGCTGCTGATGACCGGCTTCTATTCCATTGACGACGCCATCGAGGCCATCCGCCGCGGGGCGCGGGATTACCTGACCAAACCGATCGAGACTGCGCGCATCGAGCGGACGCTGGATGAAATCGCGGAACAGCAGGCGCGGCGACGGCGGGTGCAGGCGCTGGAAGAGACCCTGCTCGAGGAGCTGAGCGAGCACGGCATGGTGGGGCGGAGCCCGCAACTGCTGGAAATGATCGAGCTGCTGCGCAAGGTCGCGCCGCACTTCAAGAATCTGCTGGTGAGCGGGCCCACGGGCGCGGGAAAAGAGCTGGTGGCGCGCGCCGCGCACCAGATGAGCCCCGCGGCGGGGCAGCGGTTTGCGGTGTGCAACTGCTCGACGCTGGTGGAATCGCTGCTGGAAAGCCAGCTCTTCGGCCACGTTCGCGGAGCCTTTACGGGCGCGACGGAAACGCGGGCGGGCCTGTTCGAATTCGCCGACGGCGGCACCGTATTCCTGGATGAAGTGGGCGAAATGTCGCCGGGCCTGCAGGCCAAGGTGCTGCGCGTGATCGAGAACCGCGAAATCCAGCGGCTGGGCTCGCCGGAGGTGCGCCGCGTGGACGTGCGCGTGGTGGCGGCCACGAACCGGAACCTGCGCACCGAAGTCGTCGCGGGAAGATTTCGCGAGGACCTGTACTACCGCCTGACCATGCTGGAGATTCGTGTGCCCGCACTGGCGGAGCGCGCCGGAGACGTGCCCGTGCTGGCGCAGCACTTCCTGAAGAAATTCAACCAGGCATATGGCCGCCCGCTCGAGGGGTTGACGCGGCGCGCCATGGCCCGGCTGGTGCGCCATTCGTGGCCGGGCAACGTGCGCGAGCTGGAGAATGTGATCTCCAGCGCGTGCATCACGGCGGCGTCGGAGATGATCGACGTGGAGGACCTGCCGGAAAGCCTGCGCCGGGCCGGCGCGGAGGCGGAGGCGGGGGCGGAGGAACGGCGCCGGCTGCTGACTCTCGACGAGGTGCGCCGGGAGCACATCGAGCGCGTGTTGCAGTCGTGCCAGGGCAACCGGTTGCGCGCCGCGCAGATGCTGGGCATCGGGCGCACCAGCCTCTATCGCTTTCTGAAGCGCCGCAACGGAAAGAAGGACGGCGCGGCCGCACGCGGCGGCCGCGCGGAAGAGGAAGGGCTGGGAAAATCGTTATGAGCACGCGATTCACGGATAACGCCGCGCACACAGCGCATTGGGATGAATTGACCGAGGAGGCGCATCGCGATCGGCGGCGCGAGCCTCGCCTGAACCTGCCGTACGCCATCGAGGTGTACGGCTTCGATGGGTCGGGGCATTACTTCATGGAGCGGACGGTGACGCTGAACGTGAGCTCGAGCGGCTGCATGGTGGAACTGAAGCACCGGCCGGAGCAGAAGAGCGTGCTGGCCATTTTGCGTGTTTCCCGCGACGGCACGCGTTCCGCAGAGCACCGGCCCATGCTCTTCCAGGTGTGCTGGACGCACAAGGCGGGCCGGCGCTGGACTGTGGGGGCCAGCAAGCTTCAGCCCGACGACATGTGGGGGCTCACCACGCCGCAGGAACATATAGGGAACTAGCCCGAGCGCCCGCTCGCGAGCGGCATCCCGCGTGACGCCCGGGCAGCCCCGATCAGCGTGAAATAAACCTGCGAAATAAAACCGACAGCTACTGCGCTTGAATGGACGACAGCATGGCCGCCGACAGCGGGGGCACTTCCACGGTGTTGTCCATGCGCACGAGCAGGCCCGTCTGCGCGGGGAGCTCGACTTCCTTGCCTTTTTTCGCGACCACGTAGACGGCGCTGCCTACGGCGCCGATGATGAATCCGCGCAGCACGTTGCTGAAGATGGCGCCAACCGCGCTGCCGCCGCCCATGCCGAGTGCGAGGGCGACAACGGTGCCCTTCACGTCGCGGCGTTCCTGGACGACCGTGCCTTCGTCAATTTTCACGTCTCTGCGGCCGGCTCCCGCGCCGTGCCCCGTGACTTCGGTAAGGGCGAGCAGGCTCATCTGGACCGGATATTCGCGATGATCGATCTCCACGGAGTGGAAGGTGAGGTTCATGGACGCCTGGCCGCGGAAGAGGCCGAAATGCTTGGGGCGGTTGATGTTGGCGATCGTTCCGTTGACCCGGGCGCCCGCGGGCAGCACCACGAGGTTTCCGAGCATTACGGGCTCGGTGACGGTGGCTGTGAAAGGATCCCCGTCGCGCGCCACACTGGTCGAAAGACCGGTCTGGAGCGTCATGCGGATCTGCGTTCCCTGAAGAAGCTGGTGATTCTGAGCAAAGGCCGGTGCGGCGAGCAGCAATACAACGACCGCAACGCCAAGCGACAAACGTGCTTTCATGCTTTCCTCCTGCCCCGTGACGTGGGGCAAACGCTGGCGCTGCGGTGGAGTTCGGAGGAAACCGCTATTTAGAGTAGCGGTGCGCGTGAAAACATGGGAGGGAAAAGGGAGAGCGAGTTTCCAACCGGACACCGTGCGAAGTTTGCGGGCGGCCTGCTGTGAGTTTCCCCTCGAACCTCCCGTGATACACTCGGCTCTGTTGGCGCTCGCGGGAATCCCGATGCGCGGGATGAGCGAGCCCGCTCGTGGAACTTCGGGCTCTGTGCAACAAGCCCCCGCAAACCCCGCCAGGCCCGGAAGGGAGCAACGGTAGCGGGAAAGCTTCGTGTGCCGCAGAGATCCCGAAGTTCCTCGAGCGGCAAAACGACGAAGAGAAGCTGGAACCCGAAAATGGCCTACCAGGTTATCGCCAGGAAGTGGCGCCCGCAGCGGTTTGAGGATATCGCGGGACAGAATCACGTCACGCGAACCCTGTCGAACGCCGTCAAGTCGCAGCGCATTCCTCCCGCCTACATTTTTTCGGGCCAGCGCGGCGTGGGGAAGACGACCACGGCGCGCGTGCTGGCCAAGGCGCTGAACTGCGAGAAAGGGCCGACGGCCGAACCCTGCAACGAGTGCCGGTTCTGCCTCGACATCACGGCGGGCAACTCGCTGGACGTGATGGAAATCGACGCGGCCAGCAACCGGGGCATCGACCAGATCCGCGAGCTGCGCGAGATGGTGCGATACGCGTCTGCCGGCGGGCGCTACCGCGTGGTGATTCTCGATGAGGCGCACCAGCTCACCGATGAAGCCTCGAACGCGCTGCTGAAGACGCTCGAGGAGCCGCCGGAGCGCGTGCTCTTTATCCTGGCCACCACGCAGCCAGAAGATCTGCCGGACACGATCCGCTCGCGCTCGCAGCATTTCCATTTCCGCTCGCTGGCGTTCCAGGAAGTGGCGGCGGCGCTCGAGGGAATCGCGAAGAAGGAAGGCATCGAGATGGACGCGGCCGCGATCGCGGTGATCGCGCGCGCTGCCGAGGGCAGCGTGCGCGACGCGCTGTCGCTCACGGAGCAGGCCGTGGCCTATTGCGGCACGAGCATCACGGGGCAGCAGGTGCGCGAGCTGCTGGGCGTGGTGCCGGAAGAAGTTCTGGACGAGATGATTGGCGCGATCGCGGGCCGCTCCGCCGAACGCGCACTGAACCTGGCGCATCGCCTGGTGGCCGAGGGACGACACCTGCAGCATTTCGTGCGCGAGGCCATCCGGCACGTTCGCAACCTGCTGGTGGCGCGGGTGGCCGGGGCGGAGTCCGAACTGGTGGCCGCTCCGCAGGACGAGCGCGGCCGCATCCGCGACCAGGCCGCACAATTCAGCGAAGAGGACCTGACGCGATTCTTCTCGATTCTGCTGGAGACGGAGACGGACCTGCGCCGCAAGCCCGATCCGCAACTGCATCTCGAGCTGGGGCTCTTGCGCATGGTGAATGCCATGCGGCTGGCGCCGCTCGAGGAAGCGCTGGCGGCAGCGGCCGGAGCAGGGGCCGCGGATGCGGCGCCTGCGCGCGGGCCTGAGGCGTCGTCCATGGGAACGGCTGGCGCTGGAGCAGCGGGCACGAGCGCGGCGGGCGGGTTTGCTTCCGCGCCGGCAAAATCTCCTGCAGCGGCGGCAGCGCCGGCGAAGGAACGCATGGCGCGCCTGGATGCGCCGGCGCAGGCGCCGCCCGCGCAAACTGCACAGCCGGGGCGGACGGTTGCAGCGCCGCAAGGTCCGGTGCCGGCCACGAGCCTGGGCACGGTGGCGCGCGCGGCGGGCACGTATCAGGGCATTGAAGGCGTGCAGGTGGAATCGATTCTCGACGCGGTGCGCGGGCAGACGAAAATGCTGGCCACGCTGGTGGAGCAAGTGACGCGCTGGGAACTGGACGGCGGCGAGATGCGGGTTTATTTTCCGCGCGACCGCAGCGCGCTCGCGGAAATGCTGGAGACGCGCGACGCGATGGAGCGGTTGCGCACGATCGCGAGCCAGGTGCTCGGCCAGCCGTTGCGCGTCTGTGTTAAACTGGACTCGGCTCCTACGGGAAGCGCTGTTGCTCCGGCGCGGCGCGGACCGGCTCCGGATTTGCGCGCGAAGTTCGAACGCGATCCGGTGGTAAGGGCAATGCTCGAGCGCTTCGGCGGCGAAATCCGCGATGTGCGGCGCCGCGACGAGGACTGACGATGGAAGTCAAGGCTCTGCAGCAGATGCTGGCGCAGTTCAGCGGCCTCCAGGAACGCCTGGAGCGGGAGATTCGGGATCTCCGCGTGGAAGCCACGTCCGGCGCCGGCATGGTGAGCGTGAAGATGGACGGCCAGAAGCGCGTGATGGAAGTGCGCATCGATCCGGAAATCTTCGCGGGCAAGGATGCGGAAATGCTGGGCGAGCTGATTCTGGCCGCCGTAAACGATGCAAGCCGCCGCGTGGACGACGAGCTGCAAAACCAGCTGAAGGGGCTGGTGGGCGGCATGCCTAACCTCGCGGGGCTGAAGATTCCGGGCCTGTTCTAGGATTCTCCAGCAGCCTTTCTCGATTGCACTTTCGGAAACACACCACGGCCGTCCATGCCCGATTTTGCCGAGCCCATTGCGAACCTTGTGGAACAGTTGAAGCGTCTGCCCGGCATCGGGCAGAAGACGGCGCAGAGGCTGGCGTTCCATTTGCTGCGCGCGGACCGCGAAGAGGCGGAGTCGCTGGCGTCGGCCATCCTGGCGGCGAAAGACAACCTGCGCGAGTGCTCGATCTGCAACAACATCACAGACACCGATCCCTGCCTCTACTGCCGCAACCCGGCGCGGTCGCAGAAAACCATTTGCGTGATCGAGGAGCCGCACAACATCGTTCCCGTGGAAAAGACGCGCGGTTACAACGGGCTCTACCACGTGCTGGGCGGGGCGCTTTCGCCGCTGAACGGCGTGGGCCCGGACCAACTGAACATCAGGAGTCTTCTCGAGCGGCTGAAGAAGGGCACGGTGGAAGAAATCATCATCGTCACGAATCCCACCACGGAGGGCGAAGCCACGGCGGTCTACCTCTCGAAGCTGATCAAGCCTCTCGGCGTGCGTGTGACGCGCATCGGCATGGGCATCCCGGTGGGCAGCGACCTGGAATACGCGGATGAAGTTACGATGTCGAAAGCGATGGAAGGGCGCCGGGAACTGTAGGGAATGGGATTTCGCGCCGCCGGGCGTCTTACTGCTGCCAGCCTCCGCCTAGAACCTGATAGATCTGCACGAGGGCCTGCAACTCATTGAATTGCGCCTGGACGAGCCCCAGCTCGTCGGCAAAGTAATTCGTCTCGCTGGTGAGCACTTCGAGGTAGTCGGTAGCTCCCGCCTTCAATCGCATCTCCGACAATCGAGCAGCGTCCTGTGCCGAGGCGGTCAAGTGTTCCTGCTCGATGCGGAATTCCCTGTTCTTCCGATAGGCGACGAGCGCGTTCGAGACGTCGCGGAAAGCGCCCTGGATGGTCTGCTGGTACGTCAGGAGCGCCTGCTGCTCCTGGGCTTGCGCCAGGCGCAGGTTGTTCTTGAGGCGCCCGCCCTGGAAAATCGGCTGGGTGAGGCCCCCGCTCAGGCTCCACACGCCCTGCGGGCCGGTGAACAGATCGCTCAACGCCGAACTCTGAAAGCCGGCTGTGCCGGTGAGGGTAATTTGCGGAAAGAAGGCCGCTTTCGCCACGCCGATCTGCGCATTGGCCGCCACCAGGTTCTCCTCGGCCTGGCGAATATCGGGGCGGCGCTCGAGCAAAGAGGAAGGCAATCCGGCCGGAACCTCGGGCGCATGGGGCTGCTCCGTAAGCTTGAGACCTCGCGGGATGGGACCCGGATTGTTGCCCAGGAGCAAGCTGATGGCGTTTTCCTGCTGCGCGATTTGCCGCTCCAGGTCCGGTATCTGCGCAGCGGCGGTGTAGACGAGTTCTTCCGCCTGGCGCTGGTCGAGCATCGTATCGATCCCGTGCTCGGTCAGCTGTGTGGTGAGCCCCAGCGACTCCTTGCGAGAGGCGAGCGTCTCTCTGGAGATCTCGAGGGCCAGATCCAGTTCGCGCAATTGAAAATAGCCGCTGGCCACATTGGCCACCAACGTGGAAATCACCTGCCGGCGAGCCCAATCACTGGCCATCAGATTCGCCCGCGCGGCCTCGGTGGCCCTTCGATACTTTCCCCAGAAGTCGAGATTCCACAGCGCAGTGGCGGTCATCTCTCCGCTGGTGAACTCGAACGCCGGCACCGGACCGATGGTCGGATTGCGAATGCTTGTAATGTTGGCGCCGCCGCTCAAGGAGGGAAATTGGTCGGCGCGCGTGACGCCGAGCTGCGCCTGGGCCTGTAGAACGCGAGAGGCGGCGATGCGCACGTCATAGTTGTTGGTGAGAGCGGTGCGAATCAGGCCTTGAAGCTCTTTGTCCTGGAAGACGTTCCACCACTTTTCGTCGGCGAGCGAGGCGGCTTCGGCTGAGGGGGTTTCCTCGGGTCCGGGCCCGCGATAGGAAGTGGGCACGTCGGCTTTCGGCCGGTTGTAGTTTGGACCGACGGTGCAGGCGGAGAAGAAGGCCACGAACAGGCCCACAAACACGCCCAGGCTTGCGGGCCGGGGGAAAGCTGCAGGGGTTCGGGAGGCGCGTGTGCTCACCGGGGTCAGTCTCCCAATCCTGGTTCCGGCGCGACGGGAACGCGGGGAACGTGCACGTGGCGCGCGCGGAAGAACGAGACGCGATCCAGCACCTTTTCCTGGAACTCTTCGAGGTATAGATAAATGGCCGGGGTCACGTAGAGGGTGATGAACTGCGAAACGATCAAACCGCCGACGACGACGAGCCCCAGCGGGCGGCGTGAAGCGCCATCAGCTCCGTAGCCGAACGCGATGGGCAGCGCACCCATCAGGGCGGCGAGGGTGGTCATCATGATCGGACGGAAACGCTCCATGCTGGCATCGTGAATGGCCTGATCGTCGGGAATTCCCTGCTCCACGCGTTGTTGCGCGAAGTCCACGATCATGATTCCGTTTTTCTTGACGATACCCATCAACATGAACATGCCGATGAACGCGTACAGGGAGGCTTCCGAGCCGAAGAGCCAAAGAGTGAGCAGTCCGCCGACGAGCGCGACGGGCAGCGACGAGAGAACCGTGATGGGGTGCAGATAACTCTCGTAGAGAATCGCCAGGATCACGTACATGACGAACACGGCCAGGAACATCAGGATAGTCAGGCTTCTTACCGTTTCGCGGAACGTGAGCGCCTCGCCCTGCAGCCCGCCTCGAACTCCGGGCGGAAGAATCTGCTTGGCGGAATCCTCTACAAACTGCGTGGCCTGACCGATTGTGTAACCGGGCTTCAGGTTGAAGAACAAAGTGACGCTGGTGAACTGATTGATATGGTTCACCGATTGCGGGCCCAGAATCGAATGCCACGTGGCCAGGGCATTCACCGGCACCATGCGCGTGCCGTCGTCGCTCTTGATGTAGAGGAGGTGAAGGTCCTGGGGTTCGGAGCGCTGATCGTCGGCAACTTCAAGAATCACCTGGTACTGGTCGGTGGGCTTTTTGATCAGGTAGATGTAGTTCTGCGAGTAGGCCTCGTGGAGCAGGTTCAGAACGCGCGTCTCCGAGACTCCGTAGAGTTTTGCCTGGTCCCGCAGAATGTTCACCTGCAGGTTCGGCGTGTGATTGAACAGATCGGAGTTGACGAACAGAAATCCCGGAAACTCGTACATCTTCTGGGTCAGCTTCCCCGCGGTCTCGTACACTTCGTTCGGGTCGATGCCGGAAATCGCGTAGGCAAACTGTCCCTGCAAATTGGCCGTGGCGCCGGTGCTGATCTGGAGCACGGGCTGCGGCTTCAAGAAGGTGATCAGGCCGGGAATGCTGGTATTTAGCTGGCCCATCAACTGGCCGGTTACCGCGTCGATGGGCGGCCGCTTGTCTGGATCGCTCAAGAATGCAAGGACCAGGCCCTGGTTCGACGGAAAGAACGTGTTGTTGCCGCTCATCGTGAAGGTCACGTCCACGGCGGGATTCGTGTGCAGAACCTTTTCAACCTCTTCCTGGTGCTCGTGCATCACGGATGGCGAACTGCCTTCTTGCGCGACAAAGACTCCCAAA
>DATFZR010000055.1:0-2611 GCA_035314265.1 Candidatus Acidiferrales bacterium | reverse complement strand
CCGACCTGCCCGGCATCGGAGACTCCGACATTCCCGCCGATGGCCTGGACATGAAGACGGCCGCCGTGCGCATCCACGATCTTGCGAAGTCGCTGGGGATCGCAAAGGCGAGAGTGGTGGGCCACGATATCGGCCTGATGGTCGCCTACGCGTACGCCGCACAGTTTCCCGCGGAAACGGAAAAGCTGGTGGTGATGGATGCTTTTCTTCCGGGCGTTGCCGGATGGGAAGACGTGTACAACAACCCGGCGATCTGGCACTTCCGCTTCAACGGTCCCACACCGGAAGCGCTGGTCCGTGGCCGCGAGCGGACCTATTTCGAACACTTCTGGAACAATTTCGCCGCCGACAAGACTCATTCGCTCCCCGAGGCCGACCGCGTGGCCTATGCTGCGGCCTATGCGCGCCCGGGACGCATGCGTGCCGGCTGGGCCTATTTCGTTTCCTTCCAGCAGGCGGCCAAAGATTTCGCGGAGCTTTCGAAGACCAAGCTGACCATGCCGGTTCTGGCCATTGGCGGCGACAAGGCAAACGGAACCCTGCTGGGGCAGCAAATGAAGATTGTGGCCTCAAATGCCACCATGGTCGTCCTCAAAGACACCGGACACTGGGTTCTGGAAGAGCGGCCCAAGGAAACCACCGAGGCCCTGCAAAAGTTTCTCTGAGCAGTCGCTTCAACTCGACGCTACAAGGCAAGAGGGCGCGCCTCCAGCCGGGTCGTTCACCCGAGTAGCCTGCAACCAATCAGGGGATGGCGTGCTTCAACTCGACGGTGTACAGCAAGATCTCCGTGGTGCCAATGTTTTCGACAGAGTGCGGCGGCATGGGCGGCGTCCACACGGCGCGGGGCACGGGACGCGCGGCCAATTCCGGCTCGCGGGAATCGGTGAGCACCTTCCCTTCCGCGTCGCGCCGCAGATAATCGCTGGTGGTGCGCGTCTGGATCACGCTCGGCCAACGGTGCGTGTGCACGGGGACGAGATGGCCCGGCGGGATGCGCACCTCGAGAACGCGCACGTGCTCGTTTTCAAGCAGGAGGTGGTGATACGCGGGCGCGGCCACCAGGGCGTCCAGCGAATCGGGCCAAGGCCAGGGCTGTGCGGCGTTCTGTTGAGGTTCGTTGCTCATGATTCACGCTCCGCGAAGCCGCCTATTCTACCCTCGTCTCGCCCTCCACAATCAGCGCCCGCGCGGCGGCTGGGCGGCGCCCCCCGGCCGGATCAGTCCAGACTCGCAATTATGGATGAGCCGCGACCCGCAAAACGGTAGAATCCCGCCGCGTTCAAGCGAGCCCTCTAACCGGCTCGCCAGGGAGACTTCTGATGCGTCGCTTCATTCGTTTCATTCTGGTACCTCTGCTGGTTGCTCTGGCCTGGGCGGCTCCCGCGCGGGCGCAGTCCAATGCCGACGACCTGCACAAATTCTTCACCGATTATTTTGAAGAGCACCTGCGCGACTCACCCGAAGACGCCACGAACATCGGGCGGCACGAATACGATAGCCGCTGGACGGACTGGTCGAAGGCCGGACGCGACCTCCGCCGCTCGCACCTGGAGGAGAGGCTGAAGAAGCTCGATGCGTTCTCGCCCGAAGGCCTGTCGGACGAAGACCGCCTGAGCATTCGCCTGCTGCGCTACGACCTCCAGCAGCGGCTGGCCGCGGGCGACGTGGAAGCGCATCTTCTGCGCCTGGGCCAGGTATTCGGATTCCACAATGCCGTCTACCTGGTGGTGGATCGCATGCCCGCGCGCACCGTGCACGACTACGAGAACATTCTCGCCCGGTTGCGCGCCGTTCCGACCTATGTGGACCAGAACATCGGGATCCTGGACGAGGGTGTGGCCGAAGGTTTGACGCAGCCCAAGGGGATTGTGGACCTGGTGCTCGCGCAGATCGCGTCGCAGCTTGCGCAGGGCAGCGCGGAATCCGGGCTGCTCGCGGCGTTCCGCAAATTCCCGTCGAACATCCCGGCCGAAGAAAAAACCAAGCTTCTCAACGAGGCCACCGCCACTTACGAGAAGCAGTTTCTTCCCACCTGGAGAAAGCTGCAGACCTACCTCACCACGTCGTACTCGGCGCACGTCCGGCCGGAGGCCGGCCTCGGGACTATAAAAGGCGGCCAGGAGGACTACGCCATCCTCGTCCGCCGGTACACCACCACAAACATGACGCCCGCCGCGATTCACTCGCTCGGCGAGCAGGAATTGGTGCGGCTTGAAGCCGCAATGCTGGCGATTGCGCGCGAAACGGGTTTTGCCGGCACGCTCTCCGAATTCGATGCCAAGCTGGCCGCCGATCCCGCGCAGCACTTCACCTCGCAGGAAGAGATGCTGGTGTACTGCCGCAACGCGGCAAAAATCATCGAGCCGAACCTGCCGGTGCTGTTCAAGCACATTCCGCTGCTTCTCTACGGCGTGCGGCCGATTCCCGCGGACCGTGAGGCGTCCACGCCCACCAACGCCCAGGCGCCTTCACCTGATGGCAGCGCGCCGGGATGGTTCAACCTGAACACCTACGAGCCGGCCAAGCAGGCGCGCTCGAACAAGCAATCGCTGGTGCTGCACGAAGCGGTGCCGGGCCACATCTTCCAGATTTCGCTGGCGCGCGCGCA
>DATFZR010000054.1:0-2508 GCA_035314265.1 Candidatus Acidiferrales bacterium | reverse complement strand
CGCCCGACGCGTAGAAGCCGTAGCCCTTGGCGCGCAGCTCGGCTTTGCGCTCTTCGCTCTGCAGGGAATCCACGGGCGAGGCATTGAAGGCCAGAAAGTTGTGCAGCGCCGTTTCCACTTCGCGCCGGATCAGCTTCTCGTCGTCGTCCAGATACACGGGGCGGATGTAGACGATGTCGGGTTTGTTTCCCGCCTTGGCGCAGGCGTCCTTGTAGATCTTGAGGGGTTTCTGGAGCACGCCGTAGGGCAGCAGCGGGGGCACGAAAATGCCCCAGCCGCGCTCGCCGGCCATTTGATACGTGATGTCGCTCGTGCCCCCGGTGAAAAGGCGCGGGTAGGGCTTCTGCAAGGGCCGGGGGACGACGCTCACGTTCTTGACGTTGTAATACTTCCCTTCGAAAGAAAATGTTTCCTGCGTCCACGCGCGCAGCAGGATCTCGATCGCTTCTTCGTAGCGCGGCCGGCTTTCTTCTAGTGGCATGGACGACGGCCAGAAGAGCCAGGCGTGGCCGCGGCCCAGCCCGCACTCCAGGCGGCCGTTGGTCAGGATGTCGGCCTCCGCGATGGAGCCCGCCAGCCGCATGGGGTTTTCCAGCGGCAGCGTGAAGAGCGCCACGCGGAAGCGAATGCGCTCCGTGCGCTGCGCGGCCGCGGCAAACATCGCCAGCGGGTTCGCGGAGATGGAGAACTTCGGGAAGAAATGGTGATCGATCACGGAATAGCAGTCGAAGCCCATCTGATCCGCGTGCTCGATCTGGCGGAGGATCTCCCAGGTCATTTCCGCGTGGTCTTTTCCCGGGGCGGTCTGCATTTCCGCGTAGATGCCAAAGCGCATGCTGGTCTCTCCTCAGGCAACTTCTTTGAAGCCCTGCCAAGACGAATAGCGTCCTGCGCCGCTTGCGAAAGGCCCACAGGCTGAAGCCTGTGCAACCTAGCCCGTGTCGCCGGAGAGCGCGTGGTAGCGCCCGCCGAAAAACAGGAGCGGGCGGCCCTCGCGGTGGGCCAGATGTTCCACTTCGCCGATAAAAATGGTGTGGTCGCCGGCGCGGCGCGTGGCCACGCGGCGGCAGATCAGGTGGGCGAGGCAGCCTTCAATGTACGGCACGTTCTTGGCCTCGGGGTGGAAGCGGATTCCCAATGCATGCATCTTCTCCGCGTCCGGGTGCTGCGCGGCAAAGAATTGGGCCACGGCCTGCTGGTGCTCGTCGAGCACGCTCACGCCGAAATAGCGCGACGTCTTGAGCAGCGAGTGCGTGCGCGCCCGCAGGTCTACGCACACCAGAATCAGCGCGGGGTCCAGGGAGACGGAAGTAAAGGCATTGGCCGTCATGCCTTTGGCTTCGCCGTTGCCACGTGCCACGGTAACCACCGTAACCCCCGTGGCGAACCGCGACAGGGCCCGGCGGAAGTCCGCGTTGTGTGTGGGCGCCATTCGACGCAGAGACATAATAGAACGGATGGGGCGTCGTTTGCAGCGGCCTCTGCCACTTCCAGGCCGCGGACGTGCGAGCCTGAACTGCGCCGGGGACGCGCGCGCTTGCCCTCGCCTACCAGGTGTACCGCAGCACCAGTTGGATTTGGCGCGGGTTGAAGACGGCGCGCGGCGTGCCATAGCTCGGATTCGGCGAACCCTGGAAAAAGAAGGGCCCGCCACCGCATGACGGAGGCGTCGGCGAGACGTTGCAGAAGTCCGCCGAGCCGTACACGGTGTTAAAATACTTTATGTTGACGTGGTTGAACAGATTGAAGGCCTCGGCCGAGAACTGCAGTGTCTGCTTCTCGTGGAATGTAAACGAACGCGTGCCGCGCAGGTCAAACGTATAGATATTCCGCCCGCGGAAGGTGTCGCGCCCCTCCAGGCCCACGCGATCGTTATTCCCAAAGATGTCGCCGTTCGCGTCAAACCCGGCGAATTTGGTAAAGAACTCGGGCGATTGCAGCGTGACGATCGTGCTGAGCTCGTAGTCGCGCAGCCACATACTGCCGGTGGTGGGAGAGGCAACCACGCCGTTCATCACCAGCCTGTGCCGCACGTCGTCAGCCGAGTTGGCCTTCTCCTGCGGGAAATTCAGGCTGTCCTGCGGAATCAGCACGAAGCTCGGGTTCGGCCCGTCGTCAATCGTGTGCGAGTACGTGTAGCTGGCTTCCGCGCTGAAGTGGTTGCTGAAGCGTTTGTTGATGTTCAGCAGCAGGCCGTTGAACGACGAGTTCCACCGCGACGTGGCCTCGAAATAAATCGCGTAGTTCTGCGGGCAGGTGATGCGGTCGAGTTCGCAGGCCGTGCCCGGAACGCCCGGAGAGACGCCCGGAGCAGGCAGCACGTCGGCAAACGAGCACGGGCCGCCGGGCGTGGGCGCAAGGCCGAAGGGAATCTCGAAATACGTATTCTTGCAGCCTGAACTCGCCCCGGCGTCTCCGTGGACAAGGATGTTCTGCTGCGGGTTGGGCTGGTTCACGTTGAAGAAGCTGCCCAGATGGACGCCCTTCACGCGCAGGTAGCTGATGCTG
>DATFZR010000053.1:0-4787 GCA_035314265.1 Candidatus Acidiferrales bacterium | reverse complement strand
GAGTTCCGCTTTCAATTTGCGCGCCGCGGCCTGCACTACGGCTTCTCCGATTGCACGGCGGACCAGTGCCCCACCATCGGAGGCCTCGCGGACGGCAGCCAGGTGGCCGTGAATATCACCGGCTTCGGTTTCTTTGGCCGTGAGCCGTTCTCCACGGTGGACCGCATCGAGCGGCGCTTCCAGTGGACCGACCACGTCACCTACGTGCTGGGCAAGCACAGCCTCAAGGCCGGCGTGGACGTCAACTTCATCCAGCTCCGCTCCAAGGAGCCCCAGATTTTTGAGCTGAACTTCGGCGGCATCTACAATTTCGGCAGCGTGGACTCCAACGGCATCGTCAGTTCGGTGGCGGGCGCGCAGCTTTCCGGCCTGCCTCCGTTCACCGCTGTCCAGGCTTACGGCCTTGGCCTGCCGCAAAACTTCATCCAGGGCACGGGCGAGTCCAACCTGTTCTTCAGCAACACCGCCTTCGGCGTCTTTGCGCAGGATAGCTGGCGCATCACCCCGCGCTTTACCCTGAATTACGGCCTGCGCTACGACATCGAGTTCACGCCGACCTTCACTCCTTTCGGCGGCGCAAACGGCCTCAACGCCGCCGCGGAAAAGAATCTGAACGTGCTCGAAGGCATTCCCGTGGACGACACCGCTTTCCAGCCGCGCCTGGGCATCGCCTGGGACCCCAAGGGAGACGGAAAGACCGTGATTCGCGCCGGCGCCGGGATTTTCTACGACCATCCGCTGCTCGCCATCGCGTTCGACTCCACCACCGCGGACGGCGCCCGCTCTTCGCAGCTCATTTCCGGCGGCGGCGCTCCCTCCGCGTGCGGCATTTTCCCGAGTTCCGTGGTCTCCGTTTGCGGCGGCGCCGCAGACGGCGCGCAGAACCTGAATGCCGGCTCGCTCTTCCAGGGCGTGCTGAACACCAAGGCGCCTAATGGTTTCCCCTTCTCGATTCCTTATCTGCCGAATCAGCAGCGCTTCACCGCGCTGCCCACTTCGCCCCAGTCTGTGTTCACCAACCAGAACTACATCACCGCGGGATTCGGCACGCCGATCCTGCCCTTCACGCTGCCCACCGCGAGCAATTTCCAGTACGGCTACGCGACCCAGGCGAACCTGACCGTCGAGCACGACCTCGGCCACAACTACAAAATCAGCGTCGGATACCAGTACACCAAAGGTACGCACCTCAACCGCCCGCGGAACATCAACGTTACTAATCCCGAGGTGCTCGACACGAACCTCTTCGACGCCGCCGCAGCGGGCCTCTCGTTCTCAACGCCGATTACCGTCGCCGCGCCGGCCACAAGCATCGCGCCAACAGCGGCCACCTGCGGCGCCGCCGTGGTCGCGCCATCGGTTCTCGCCGTGCTCGTCGGCTGCCCCGCCGCCGGCCCGTTTGCCGCGCTCAACGGGCAATACATCGGCACGGCAGCCGTCTTCAATTTCTTCCGGCCTTCCGGTCCCAACGCTTCGTTTGCCGGACCCGGCGCCGCGGGCTATTCGCAGCTCGTGGGCCTCGCGGCGATGGCAGGTTATCCGAAGGGCTTCTTCAAGGGAGCCGTTCCCCAGGTCACGCCGTTCAGCGACGTGCTCCAGCAGGAATCCACCGGCAACAGCACGTACAACGGCCTGACCATTAACCTCGAGAAGCGCTGGTCCCAGCATTTCCAGTTCCTGATGAGCTACACGTATTCCCACGCCATCGACGATTCCACCGATTTGCAGACCCTGCTGGCGCCGCAGGACAACAACAATCCCCAGCTCGAGCGCGGCAATTCGACCTTCGACCAGCGGCACCGCTTCGTCTTCAGCGGCGTGGCGCAAAGCCCCTATACGATGGCCGATGCCGGTTGGAAGAAGTTGTTCGCGGACTGGATCGCGGCGCCCATCATCGAGTTTGCCTCGGGCCGCCCCTACACCGTGCTCACCGGCACCGATTACAACCTCGACTTCGGCTCCAATACGGACCGGCCGTCCATCGTTCCCGTGGGAACTGCCGGCAGCGTGGTCTCGCCCTTCATTCCGGGCGTTGCCTTTGGCCTCGCCAACGTGTGCCCCACGTTCCCGTCGATCTACGTGCCGGCGATCTCTTTCATTACCGCCACCGGGTCCGGCTGCACCGGCAATCTGGGACGCAACACCTACGTGCGGCCTGGGTTTGCCACCGTGGACCTGCGCATTTCCCGCAAATTCAAGCTGAACGAGCGTTTCTCTCTTGAAGCGCTGGCAGACATGTTCAACCTGGCCAACCGCTTCAACGTGGGCGACGTGAGCCCCTTGTGCGACCCCGGCGCGCCCACCGGCATCACCTCCGGCGGCACGCCCACATGCAACGCCGGCCAGCCCACTGCCGCTCTGGACCCACGCACCTTCCAGTTCGGCCTGAAACTTTATTTCTAGTCCCGGAAAGGCAACTTCTACCGCGATTCCTCGTCCTCAAGTGGAATGGATATCTGCCGCGGCAGCGTCTCAATTGGCGCCAGCGAAGGCACTTCCTCCGCGCCGGGAGCGGACAGCGTCTGAAACTTGCGCGCGGCCGGCAGCAGCATGGATTCCGCGGAACCTGCCGCGCTGTTGTAGGCCTTGTTGGCGCGCTCCAGGCCCGCGCCCACGCCGGCCATGTGATCCAGGAATCTCAGCAGCCGCCTGTGCAGTTCCTTGCCCAGGTCGGCGATGCGCTGCGCGCCTTGTGCGGTCGTCTGCTGATTCCATCCGTACGCCACAGCCTTCAGGAGGGCGAGAAGCGTGGTCGGGCTCGCGAGCACCACGCCCTTCTGCATGGCGTCTTCGATCAATCCGCCGTCCTCCTCGAGGGCCGCGCTGAAATAGGATTCCGCGGGAAGAAACAGCACCACAAACTCCGGAGAGGGTGTGAATTGCTCCCAGTAGCGCTTCGAGCCGAGCTGCGTGACGTGCGTCCGCACCAGTTGGGCGTGCTCCACCATCGCCTCGTGGTACTCGTCTTGATTCTTGCATCCGAGGGCCTTGAGAAACGCGTGCAGCGGCACCTTGGCATCCACCACGATGCTGCCTCCGCCCGGCAGGTGCACCACCATGTCGGGGCGCACGCGGCCTTCTTCCGTCGTGAGCGTAAGCTGCTCGGTGAAGTCGCAGTGGGGAGACATGCCCGCCAGCTCGACCGCGCGGCGCAGCAGGAGTTCGCCCCATTTCCCTTTGATGTGCGGCTGCCGGAGACTGGTGACCAGGCTCCCCGTTTCCTGCCGCAGCAGCCTGTTGCTCTCGGCCAGTTGCTGGATTTCCGCGCTGAGACCGCCCTTGTCTCCCTTCCACGACACCTCGAACTTGTTCAGGTGATCCTCGAGTTTGGCCACCGAATCGTGGAGCGGCTTGACCAGGCCCTCGATGGATACTTCTTTCTGCGCCATGTCTCCCACCGCGCGTTGTTGCAACACCTGAAAGCTCTCGCCCGCGAGCTTCAGAAACTGCTGGCTCGATTCCGTGAGCGCCTGCGAGGCGAGCGCGCGGAAGGCATCCTTCAGGCTCGTCTCCGCGTCGTCGAGCAGCCGCCTTCGTTCCGCCAGGCTTTCTTCCGCTTTCTCCTGTGCCGTTTGCGCCGAGGCGCGAGCGGCCTGTTCGCGCTGCACTTGCTGCTGCATGGCGGCCAAATCCACACGCATCGCTTCGGACTGCCGGCGCAGCTCCACGGTGGTGCTTTCCGCCGCGGCCCGGCTCGCGATCAGTTCCTGCAGGCGGCCGTCGCCGGCGCCACGCGCGCGCGCGCCGGCCAGAATCCAGGCGATTGCGCCGCCGGCCAGAAAGGCCGCCACCGCGAGGATGAGTGTAGTCTCGTTCACCGGCGTTTTCTCTCGGGCAAAGAAATCGCAGGTATCATGGCGCGATTGCAGCACGCGATGAGGTAATGGACCTGGGCTGTTGAGGCCAGCGGCATCTCATCATTCCCTGTTCAGCAGGATGTGCCAGGCCGCATCCAGGTGCTGGCCGAACGCTCCGCCGGGCTTCTTCGCCAGCATTTTTTCCAGCGCGTCGCGCGCCTCGGCTACGTCTTGCGGATGTTTCTCCACGAGCCCCAGAACGCGCTCGACTTGCTTCGCCCAGCCGGGGGGCGCCAATCGCCGCGCTTCTTGCAGTTCCCGTTGCGCCGCCTCCGTGTCTGGAAGACCGTGGGGCGGCTCGACCGGGCGCGCTTCCAGCGAAAACTCGCCCGGCTGCCGGAACGTGAATGCAATCGCGGCGGTATTCGCCGCGCCGCCGCTCGTCCGCCCGCGCGCGGGATTGCCTTTGGCCAGCTCGATTCTTCCTGCCGGCGTGGCGCGGATCTCAAAATCCACGGGCCGGTCAGTTCCGTGCACGTCCACGCGGATCTCGCCGGTTTCGCCCGGTGCGCCCTTGGCCTTTCCGGAAGCGAGCTCGAGTGAAATCACGCTCACCGGTCCAGCCGCTGTGGAGGCGCCCGCGATCTCGGTGACCAATTGGGTTTCTCCGAGCGCGGTGCGCGGATTCGGCAGCGCCACGATGGCCATGGGAGATGCGGCCAGGACGGCCGCAGGCATCCCCGCCAGCAGCACGCGGTTTTCGTCTGCCACGCCGCGAAATCCCACGCCACGAATGGTGAACCGGTTTCTGAGAAGCAGGATGGACGGCACGGAATCCACGCGAACGCCCGCGGGCTCGGCGGCGGGCGCGGCGACGACCGTCGCGGAAGCCTCAGACGTGCCGTCCGCCAGCTTGGCCAGGAGCACTCCTTGCGCATCGGGGGCGGTGAGCGCCGCACGGCCTGTGGCGTCGGTGCTGAGCGTCACATC
>DATFZR010000052.1:0-4188 GCA_035314265.1 Candidatus Acidiferrales bacterium | reverse complement strand
GGTCCCGTCGGGCATTTCCACCGAACAGCTTGCCGTAGATGCGATCGTGCACACGCTGCACGCGGCCGTGCCGCAGGTGCGGCTGTTGAAAATCCTGATCGCCGGGCAGGAAGTGGAAACGCTGGCGGGGCATGTGGACCTGACCAGCGCGTTCGATCTGAGCGCGATGACGGCGGCTCCCGCGGGGCAGGGGCAGGGCGCGACGCCAACGGGCGGTGCGACTCCGGCGCCGGCGCCGGCGACACAGCCGGCTGCGCCGCCGCCAGCGGGGAAAACGCCGGCCCCGCAGGAGAAAAAGCCGCCGGTGCGGCCGGGCGCTTAGGGACGGCAATGACGGGCGTCGCGGAACCGGGCACGGTGATGGGCAACGGCGGCGCGGAACAGATTGAATCCTGCAATGGGAGGAACGGTGCGTAACGACGGGCGAGCCTCGAATCAACTGCGGCCGGTGCGCTTTACGCCGGACTTTATTCCGAACGCGGAAGGCAGCGTGCTGATCGAGGTGGGCAGCACGCGCGTGATTTGCACGGCGAGCCTGGAGGACGGCGTCCCCTCGTTCCTGAAGGGCAGCGGCAAGGGCTGGGTGACCGGCGAGTACGGGATGCTGCCGCGAGCCACGGAATCGCGGACGCAGCGCGAGGCTTCGCGCGGGCGCTCGTCAGGACGCACGCTGGAAATCCAGCGGCTGATCGGGAGGTCGCTTCGCGCGGTGACGGATGCTGCCGCGCTGGGCGAACGCACCGTGTGGATAGACTGCGACGTGATCCAGGCGGACGGAGGGACACGCACGGCTTCGATTACGGGCGCGTTCGTGGCATTGGCGCTGGCCTTTGAGCGCATGGTGGCGGCTCACCTGCTTCGCGCCATCCCACTGCGCGATTCCGTGGCGGCTACGAGCGTGGGGATTCTGGAAGGTGAATGCCTGCTCGATCTTTGCTACGACGAGGATTCGCGCGCGGCCGTGGACATGAACGTGGTGATGACCGGGCGCGGTGAGTACGTCGAGGTGCAGGCTACGGGCGAGGGGCGTCCGTTTGCCGGGCCGGAATTGGATAAGCTACTGGAGCTCGCCGCGCAGGGCATCCAGAAGCTTTCTGAAGCGCAGCAAGACCTGCTGCAGATGGACTTCCGTGCCCGCCGCTAGCCGGCTGCTGCTGGCATCTTCAAACCGGGGAAAGCTGGAAGAGTTTCGCGAGCTGGCCGCGGAGCGCGGGCCCGCCATTACATTCGACCTGCTGCCTGGATTCAGCGCCCTGCCCGCATTCGACGAGACCGCGGAGACGATCGCGGAAAACGCGGCGGGAAAGGCCATCTATTACGGCCGCGGCGTTGGCGAGTGGGTAATGGCTGACGATTCCGGGCTGGTGGCGCCGGCGCTGGGCGGCGCGCCGGGAGTGCGCTCCAGCCGTTATGCGGGTCCTGATGGCGATGCCGGAAAGAACATTCAGAAGCTGCTGGGCGCGCTTAGCGGAAAAACGGGAGCGGAACGGCAGGCGAGGTTTGTTTGCGTTTTGGCGCTGGCGCGTGCGGGGAGCGTTGTGGCGGTGTTTTCTGCCGCGGTTGGCGGGAGCATTCTGGAAGCGCCGCGGGGGAGTGGTGGGTTTGGGTACGACCCGGTGTTTTTGTGTGAAGGCACCGGAAAGACATTTGCCGAGCTGCCGCGGGCTGAGAAAAACAGATTGAGCCATCGCGGGCTGGCGTTTGCAAAGCTGGCTGCGTATCTGGGTGACGGCTCGGGATGAGCTGTGGAGGATCCGCTGCGAGCGGAATGTGCGTGGCGGGGCTGTGCTATATTCGCCGGGCTATGGGGAAAAGAAAGACGCCGAAGCGAGCTTCGGCGAGGAAGAGCGGCGGCCCTTCCGTCGTCAGGGTAAACAAGCCGCCGCACTCCAGAGGGCCCACCGGACCGCGCGCAAAGGCTGCCAAGGGCGCGTCGCCTGCGCGCGTGCGCGCCATTCTGGAGAAATTGGACGAGGCTTATCCTGCGGTGAGCTGCGCGCTGCGGCACGACAACCCGTTCCAACTGCTTATCTCTACGATTCTATCGGCGCAATGCACGGACGAGCGGGTGAACATGGTGACGGCGACGCTCTTTCCGAAATATCCCACGCCCGAGGCCTTTGCCTATGCGAACCCGCGCGAGATGGAGAAGGAAATACGGCCCACCGGGTTTTTCCGCAACAAAACGAAATCGGTGATGGGCGCGAGCAAGAAAATCGTGGAGGAGTTCGGCGGCAAGGTTCCGCAAACGATGGAGGAACTCCTGACGCTGCCCGGTGTGGCGCGCAAGACGGCCAACGTGGTGCTGGGGACGGCCTTCGGCATCGCGAAGGGCGTGGTGGTGGACACGCATGTGCAGCGCCTTTCCGGGCGGCTGGACCTCTCGCGGGCCGAAGACCCCAAGAAGATCGAGCAGGACCTGATGCAGGTGATTCCGCAGGAGCGATGGATTCTGTTTTCGCACCAGCTCATCTGGCACGGACGAAAGGTGTGCCAGGCCCGCAAGCCGCGCTGCGTGGAGTGCAATCTCGAGAAGATCTGCTATTCAAAAGACAAATTGGTGTGAGCCTGGGCGGCGAGTTACAGGATTTCCTTGCCGGCACCACCCCTGCTTTACCTCTTCTTTACGGGGCGATATAGTTGCGCTCCCTGAGGATCAGGCAGCGGAGGCGACAAAATGGAACCGGTAGGCGGGCAGGAAGCAGCGGCGCGGATTACGGGTCTCATCAGTCCAAAGCATCAGGTGCATGGCTACTCGATTGACCTGACCGCGAAGCAGATCTACAGCCTGGACCCTTCCGGCCAGGTGGACTTTGGCGGCACGGAATACGCGCCCAGCACGCGCCATCCAGTGTCTTCACTGCGCCGGCACAAGGAGGACAAATACTACTGGTGGGACCTTTCGCGGGGCTGCTACGTGCTGGAGTTCAACGAGAGCCTGGCGCTCGAGCCCAATGAAATTGCGATCGTGGAACCTGACGAGCGGCTGCTGCGCTGCGGCGCCACGCACGGCACCACGTTTCTGCGCGGGCAGGGCGAGCGGCTGGAAAGCCTGATGATCGTGGGAACGATGAGCGTGCAGATCAAGCAGAATGCGCGCGTCTCGCGGGTGCGCGTGTTCCGGTTCGGGGCGGCTCCCGCGGCGGCGTCGCCGGCGGCGAAGCCCGCCGCGAAAAAGAAGGCCGCGAAGAGCAAGAAACCGCGCTGATAAACTTCGCCATTTAACGGCCGTGGTAAATCGCCGAGCAGAAGGTGAGAAAGAGGAATGAAGGCCGTGGTATTGCGCGAGCTTGGGAAAGTGCCGCAATGCGAGGACTTTGCGGAGCCTGCGGCGGGCCAGGACGAAACTCTGATCCGTGTACGTGCCGCGTCGCTAAAACCCATCGACAGGCAGTTGGCCGGCGGATCGCACTACGCCAGTCCCCGTGAATTGCCGGTGGTGTGCGGAACGGACGGAGTTGGAGATCTCGAAGACGGCACCCGGGTATTCTTTGGCGGGCCGAGGCGGCCGTACGGGGCGATGGCAGAGCGCACAGTTGTGCCGCGCCCGTTTTGCTTCCCCGTGCCCTCGGGCCTCGACGACGACTGCGCGGCGGCTCTGCCGAATCCCGGTGTCTCCGCCTGGCTCTCGATCGGAGTACGCGCAAGACTCGCGCCGGGCGAAACTGTGCTCATCCTGGGAGCGACGGGGGTCACCGGACAGCTCGCCGTGCAAATCTCGAAGCTGCTGGGCGCCAAACGTGTGATCGGTGCGGGGCGCGATGAACGAACGCTGGCCAAACTGCAAGAACTGGGCGCCGACGCGACGATCCAGCTCGACCAGCCCGCGGACTCCCTGAAGGACGCATTCGCCCGCGAGGCGGGAAATGCTGGATTCGACGTCATTATTGATTATGTGTGGGGGCGTCCTACGGAGGCGCTGCTGGCGGCCATCACCAGGCCCGAGTTTGCCTCAGCAACGAAGGAAACGCGCATGGTGCAAGTGGGCGAAAGCGCGGGGCCGGTGATCTCGCTGCCGGCCGCGGTCCTGCGCAGCACGCCGTTGACGATTTCCGGAACCGGGGGGATTCCGTCGCGCGAGATTCTGGCGGATGCGTTGCAGCAGGTGATGGCGCGGACGGCGCGAGGCGAGCTGCGCATTGAGATCGAGCGAGTCCCGCTGGCGGATGCCGAGAAAGCATGGCAGCG
>DATFZR010000051.1:0-5947 GCA_035314265.1 Candidatus Acidiferrales bacterium | reverse complement strand
TCTTCCGACGCCACCACCACCGCCGTGGGATCGCCCCGCGCCACTTCGCTCGCAAACGACGGGCCGGAGAGCGCGGCCACGCGCGGCTTAAAGCGCGGCGCGGTGATCGACGCGATCATCTGCGTCATGCGCTCCAGGCCGGGGTAGTCGAGGCCTTTCGTGGCGCTGACGATTACCGTCTGCGAGCGCATATGCCGGAGCGCGCTCGTATAAATCCCCCGCGCGTGTTCCGAGGGCATCACGCCCAGCACGATGTCCGCGCCGCTCAGCGCCTGGCCCAGGTCGCTCATAATTCCCAATTGCCCAGGCAGCTCGAACCCCGGCAGATAGTCCGCGTTCACGCGCGTGTTCTGGAGCGCCTCGGCCAGCTCCGTGCGCCGCGTCCACAGGCACACGCGGTGCTGCGTGCGGCTGCGCAGCAGCGCGAGCGCCAGGGCCGTGCCCCAGCTTCCCGCCCCGAGAATCGCGATTTTCTTGATGGGCAACGCGTGCGCTCCGCTAGAACTTCAGCCGGCTCTCCGTACCCGCGAGCAGCCGTTCGATATTGGCGCGATGTTTGACGATGATCAGGATGGCCACCAACGCCGTTGAAACCGAAACACTCAGCGGGGGCGCGTGCGGCGTGCCCGGCACGTACAGAAAATACATGCACAGCGGAAGCGCGGCCGCGGCCACCACCGAGCCCAGCGAAACGTAGCGGCTGATCGAAACCACCACCACCCACACAATCGCCGCGGCTCCCACCGCCATCCAGCACAGCGGCACAAACGCGCCCACGGCCGTGGCCACGCCCTTTCCTCCGCGGAACCGCAGCCACAACGGGAAAAGATGTCCGATGACCGCCGCCATTCCGGTAATCGCCATCCACCCGATGTTTCCGCCTGTGACGCGCCCGGCCAGCCACACCGCGAAATATCCTTTGGCCACGTCCAGCGCGAGCGTGGCGATTCCGGCAGCCTTGCCCGCCACACGGTTTACGTTTGTCGCGCCGATGTTGCCGCTTCCCGCGGAGCGAACGTCCGCGCCCGTGGAAAATCGCACGATCAGGTAGCCGAACGGGATCGAGCCCAGCAGGTAGCCCGCGGCGGGCAGCAGCCAGAGCGCGTCCACCTCAGCGCCCCTCGGCCCGCGCGGCGTGCAGGCCGGCGAAGGAAAATCGTTCGACGCGCGTGTACTCGGCGCCCTGCGGCAGAAGCTTGCTTTCCATCAGATCGAACTCGGCATACTCCGCGCGGCCGAATTCCGGCCTGCCGGCGCGCTCTACTTCCCGCCGCAGCGCCTCCATGCCTTCTTTCGACAGGGCTTCCGGTTTCAGGCGTGCCAGCGTCAGGTGCGGTTGAAACTCGCGCTGCTCGCGAGCGATCCGCAGAGGCTCGAGCGCCGCCTCGATTTCCCGAGCCAGCGCGGCCATCCCGCTGCTGGTTTCCACGCCGGCCCACAGCACGCGCGGACGCCGTGCGTTGGGAAACCAGCCGAGGCCGCGGAAGGCGGCGTCCACAGGTTGCGGGGCGCGGACCCTCGCCAGCGCGGCTCGAATCGCTTCCACGCGCGCCGTTTCTACCTCTCCGATGAATTTCAACGTCAGGTGAATCCCGCGAGGATCGGTCCAGCGCACGCCGTGGCCGGCGTGGGGCCGCAGGCGCGCCTGCACGTCGCCCAGCGCCGCGCAAACGCCGGCGGGAATCTCGAGCGCGACGAACAGGCGCATGGCAGCGTCGCTCACTGCTTCGCCGCGCTCCGCGCGCGCAGGTAGTAGCGGCGAACCATGTCCAGCGCGGCCATGGTGGCCTGGCCGCGGATGCGGTCGCGATCCCCCGGAAAACGGAAGCCTTTCTCGATGGACTCTTTTCCATCCGCCAGTGCGATGTGCACGGTGCCCACGGGTTTGTCCGCGGTCGCTCCGGTTGGCCCGGCAATCCCGGTAATCGACAAGCCCAGCGTCGCGCCCGAGCGGCGGCGCACGTTCTCCGCCATCGCCTGGGCCACCTCCGCGCTCACCGCGCCTTTCGATTCGATCAGCGCCTGCGGCACGTCGAGCCACGCCGACTTCAATTCGTTGCTGTAGCTGATTACGCCTCCGCGGAAGTGGGACGAGCTGCCCGGCAACCGCGTCAGCCGCTCGCCGAGCATCCCTCCCGTGCAGCTTTCCGCCACGGCGATGGTCGCGCCGTGCCAGGTGAGCTCGCGCGCCGCCACTTCTTCCATGCTTTCGCCCGTCTTGGTGAACAGCGCCTCGCCCAGCGCGAGTGCCATGCGCTCCACGAGTTCATCCAGCCGGCTTACCGCCGCCGCCGTGTCTTCCGACCACAGCCGCAGGTGGACCTGGATTTCCCCGATCACGTGCAGCAAGGTCGTTTGCACGTCGGCGTATCCCTTGTAGATGTGCGCGATGGCCTGGTCCACGGCCGATTCGCCCATGCCCGCCACGCGCAGCTCGCGGGAATACAGGCGCGCGCCCGTCACGCGCGATTCAAGCCGCGGCACCACCTGCTCGGTGAACATGGGCTCGAGTTCCTTGGGAGGCCCCGGCAGCAGGATCACGATGTGCGCCCCGTCTTCCACCCACAGGCCCGGCGCGGTTCCCCGCGGGTTCGGCAGTATGGTGGCGCCCACGGGCACCTGCGCCTGCTTCATATTGATTTGCGGCATGGGGCGGCCAAAGCGTTGGAATTTTGCTTCCAGGTCCTTCACCAGCTCGTCGCTCTGCACCAGCGGCCGGCGCAGCACGGTAGCCAGCGTCTCGCGCGTCAGGTCGTCTTCCGTAGGACCCAGCCCGCCGCTGGCAATCACGATGGCAGCGCCCTCGAGCGCCGCGCGGAAAACGCGGCCAAGGCTCTCCGGGTCGTCCGCCACGGTGGTCTTGCGGACAACCTCGATCCCCAGCCGGTTGAGCTGTGCCGTGAGGAACAGCGAGTTCGTATCCACGCGGTCGGGCGTGAGCAGTTCCGATCCCACCAGTATGATTTCGGCTTTCATTACTATTGTTTCTACCCGAAGCCCCCGAATGGCGCAAGTGAGCGAGCGAGAAGACAGCCAACGCGGAGAGTTCCGGCACGGAGCAAAGATCGTAAAGAGATCCAAAATCCGGCTCTTGAGGCTCAGTTTGGGGCGCTAAGACGCATGATTTAGGCCCGAAAACCACACAAAGTGGGGGTATTTTCGGGCCAAATTCTAGCTAACACAAAACAACGGCTTCCGCTCACTACTGGAGCGGACGCCGACGGCCATGACGGATGTGGAGAACGTAGACCGTGTCGGTGGCGATGGTATAGAGGATCCGATAGACGTGCGGCTTACGCCCATAGAGAAGCTGGCGAACCTCAAAGGGAAAGCTCTCATTCTCAGGAGCGAGCGGGCAGCGCGCAGGAAGCTCGGACAGGGAGGCGATTGCGTCTTCCAGCGCCAGAAACCAGCGGATGCCTGCGTCTCCTGCATGTTGCGAGAGGAGCCATTCCAGGATCGCGTCCGCGTCTTGCTCGGCTTGCGCCGTGATCTCAACGCGGAATGGCATGCTTCCGGCGCATATCGGCAAGAAACTCCGAGGCGGGCCTTGTACGTCCTGCAGTCACATCCTCGTGGCCTCGGCGAATGCCTTCGGAGGCTTCGCCAAAGTCCTGGCGTTCCCACTCGAGATAAGCAGCCAGGGCGTCGTCCAGAGCGGTCGCAGGATCCTGGCCGAGCCGTTTGGCGTATTCCTCGAGCTGAGCCTTGCGTTCCGGTTTCAGTGGGATCATATCCATAGCGGCCTCATTGCATGCCCCAAGTCTTTGTCTCTTGCTTCATCATAATGGCGTCAGGGAAGGAAGGTCAAAGCAGAAGTGGCGAGTCTAGCCCGTCTAGCCCGCCCGGCGTTGACAACCTTCCTGCCCGAGTCTAGACTCCGCGGCATTTATCGCATGCGCAAATTCGCCGCGTCTTAGAGTTACCTGCCGTTAACAATTGAAGGTGCGCCCATGAAACCAGCCGAGACGGCCCGGCCGTCAAACCTGCCCGCGGAAGTCGAAAGCGGCCTGCAGGATTTTCTAGAAGCCGCAAAAGCGGCCTTTGGCAGTGACCTGCTCTCCCTCGCGCTCTACGGCAGCGCGGCGGAAGGGAAGATGCGCGCCACCTCAGACGTCAACGTCTTGCTGGTGCTCGCCGAATTCAGCCGCGGCAAGGCCGACGCCTTCCGCGAGCCGATGCGGCTGGCCCGCGCCGAAATCCACCTGAAGGCCATGTTTCTCCTCCAATCCGAAATCCCCTGCGCGTTTGAGTCGTTCGCCCAGAAGTTCGAGGAGATCCAGGTGCGCCATCGCGTCCTTTATGGCGCCGAGCCGTTCGCCGGCATGGCTGCCACGCGCGAGAACGAAATCCTGAATCTGCGGCGCGAACTGCTCAATCAGGTGCTGCGCCTGCGCGCCTCGACCATTACCCAGGGACTTCGCGAGGAGCAGTTGGCGCTCGTGGCCGCCAAAGCCGCGGGCCCGCTGCGCTCCTGCGCCGTCAGCCTGATTCTTCTCGAAGGAGGCCCGCGCATGCCGCCGAAAGACGCGCTCGAAAAGATTGCCGCGCCCGACGCGGGCTCGCTCGAGGTCTTGCAGCGCGTCTCCCAGGCGCGCACCAACCGCTTTCTGCCCCCGGGCGCCGCCGCGCCCACCGTGTTCGGGCTGATGGAACTGGCGCGCAAGATGCACGCGCGCGCGCAGGCCCTCCGCTAGAGAAAGCCGATGAATCCGCTCGAATATTACGGGCAGGACTTCCTGTACTTCTACACCGTGCTGGGCCTCGTGGCCGGCTTTCTGCTGTACGCCATGCGCTGGAGAGGAGCCGACGGCACGGCCGCCATGGGCGGCGCCACCGGCCTCGCCGCGGATCCCTACCTCATCGCTTTCCTGCGTGGAGGCAAGTACGAAGCCCTCCGCGTCGCCTCCCTTTCGCTTTTCGATCGAGGGTTGCTCACCGCGCCCGGCGCCGTTCCCAACGCTACCCCCGGCAAGCAGGTGCAGCTGGTCGCCGCCAAGGGCGCGGATCCCGCGCTGGCGCACCGGCCCATCGAACAGCAGATCCTGAAGGAAGCGGCGAACCCGACCACCGCTCCCATTTTGATCTACAACAAGATGAAGAACTCAGACGTCTTCACATACTTCGAGACCGCCCTGGCGCAGAAGGGATTGCTGCGCAGCCCGGCGGAACGCAGGATGCACGTTTCGATTGCGGCGCTGGTCATCATGGGGTTCATCGCCCTTGGCGCCGTGAAAGTGATGATCGGGCTCGCGCGCGGCCGCCCCGTGTCGTACCTGATGGTTCTCATGGTCATTTCCGTTGGTCTGATGCCTTACGTTGTGGACACGCGCATCACGCCCCGCGGCAGGAAGACGCTCGCGGACCTTTCCACGCTCTTCTCTTCGCTGCGCGACCGCAGCCCCGGCTTCAAGCCCGGCGGAAAGACAAACGAAGTGGTCCTGCTCGCCGCCGTCTTCGGGCTCACGGCGGTTCCCGTCTTCGCCTATCCGGTGGTTTCCGGGCTCATGCAGCCCGAAAGGCAGTCCGGATCGGGATGGTCGGCCGGCTCTTCCTCCTGCGGCAGCAACTGCAGTAGCGGCAGCGGCTGCGGCGGCGGGTGTGGCGGCGGTTGCGGCGGATGCGGGGGCGGCTGACCCATGCAGATACAGCCTGCGGAAATAATAAGAGATCGCGTGGGAATCAGTTGGCGCGGCGAGCTGGCTGCCGGTGTGCTTCAACATCTCGACCGGATTGACGTGGTCGAGCTGATTGCCGACGACTACTTCGCCGCTTCCGGCCAGCAGATTCGCGCGCTCCAGTCGCTGGGGCGTGAGGTGCCCGTCGTGCTGCACGGAGTGGGCCTCGGGCTCGCCTCCGCCAGTCCGGTCAAACGCAATCTGCTCGACGGCATGGCGCGCCTCGTGGAACGTCTCGAGCCGGAGTTCTGGTCCGAGCACCTGGCCTT
>DATFZR010000050.1:0-4587 GCA_035314265.1 Candidatus Acidiferrales bacterium | reverse complement strand
GCCGCAGGCCGTGGCCGCAGCAGCCGACGCGAAACAGTTTCCCGGCGACCTCACGCCGTGGCACGTGGATCAAGTGCTCGAACGCTACGGCGGCGAGGGCGAAAAGGGCTGGCTCCCGCCCACGGACCAGATTTCACCAGTGTGGGGAAAAACCTACGCGGACATTGGCCGCGAGGGCGATTACCAGCACCGCACGCAGGGCATCGCCGGATTCCTGGCCGGGCCGTTCAGGCGGTTTCGCGTAAGCCTGGTGGATGGGCACGCGCAGTCTCCCGATCCGGCGAAATTCGCGGAACCGCTCGGGGCGCTGGCCACGCGATATCCCGCGCTCTCCGGCTCCCGCGCCGCGTTCGAGCGTGCCGACCATTCGCTCGCCGAGGCACGCCGTGCGGCGCTCGCGCTCGACTGGCCTGCGGCCGTGAAGCACCTGGCGGCGGCAGGAAAAGAAATCGATGCCGCCGCTGCCAACGTCTCCGGGGCGGAGAGAGAGCAGGCCCTGAGCGAGCTCGCCCGAGTGCGCGCACGCATCCATTACGCCCTCCAAATGACCGCAGCTCTGCAAATCGACGCGCAAGCCAGCCGCCGCGAAGCCATTCCGCAGGAAGACGTCACGGTCCGCGTCTCCGTACACTACCGCGAGCACGCGTTCGATTCCGTGAGCGAGCCGCGTCTGGAGGTCCCGGATGGCTGGACCGCCGGGCCGTCAGGCGCTGCCGCCGGTCTATCGCCGGGTGAGCAGCGATTCACCGTCACGATCCCGTCTGCGCAGAAGCCCGGCAAACCAGGCGACGACTGGATGTTCCCCCAGCCGCCCCCGCTGGTTCGCGCGGCGGTGGACGCCACCGTCTCCGGATACCGCTTCACGGCGGAAATGCCGGTCACTTTCATGCGTGCCAGCTCCACTCAAGTGGAGACGCTCCCGCTCCAGCTCGTTCCACGCGTCACGCTCGCGCTCGAGCCACGGCAGATGCTGGTGACGCCGGCGCGGCGCGGCGAGACACTCGAAGTGGTGGCCAGGGTCCACTATTACGGCTCCGCACCCGCGCAGATGCAGGTGGGTTTCGATACGCCACTCACCTGGCCCGCCATTCGCCCCGTGACCGTACAGTTCGACGGCCCCGGGGACCAGCTCGCGCGCCTGCAAATCACCACGCCGCGCGATTCTGGCGCCGCCACGCTGTCCTTCCATGCCTACGCACGGCTCGGCGCGGAGGAATACCGCACCACCGTTGAACCGCTGCCCACGCTTCCTTCGCGGCTGTGGAGCGAGCCCGCGGTACTCACGCTCACGCTGCCCGATCTGATCGTTCCCGAGCACCTGCGCGTGGGCTACGTGGCCGCGGAGAACGATCCGATTCCCGACGTGCTTCGCCAGGCGGGCATCACCGTGGACATGCTCGACCCCGTCGCGCTGGCCTTCAACGATTTGAGCCATTACGACGCGATCGCCGTGGGCATCCGCGCCTACGAGCTGCGCGGCGATCTGCCGCGCTCGAACCGCCGCCTGCTCGACTACGCCGCGGCCGGTGGTACGCTCGTGGTGCAATACGCGCGTGCCACCGATTGGAATCGCTTGATGCCGGGTCCGTATCCCGCCAAGGTAGGCGACCCCACGCTGCGCATCACGAACCGCAATTCTCCCGTGAGCGTTCTTGTGCCCAATAGCCCGTTGCTGAATTTCCCCAACAAGATCGGCCCCGGCGATTTCGACGGCTGGGTGCAGGAGCGCGGCCTGTATTTCTTCGGCGAAATGGATGCGCGCTACACGCCCATTCTGGCCATGCAGGACCCCGGCGAGAAGGATTTGAACGGAGGGCTGGTGGTCGCGCAGGTTGGCAAAGGGACTTACATCTACACGGGCCTATCCTTCTTCCGCCAGCTTCCCGAGGGCATTCACGGCCCGCTGCGCCTGTTCGTCAACCTGCTAAGCCAGTCGCGCGCGCCAAAAACTTCGGCAGCGCAATAGCCGGGCGCGGCCCCATTTTGTACCGCCCGGCTTCCAGCCGGCTCTTCGTCCCTCGGTGGCCTCCGACCCTTAGCCCGAAGGTCGTGCCCAATGGCGACCCTGTGCGCCGGGCGCACAACCCACTTTAATCGGCTGGCGCTGCGCAGCCCGCCCGCGTTCTCCCGGTATCCTTCCGCACATCCGGCGCGCATGCGGCCAACCCGCTCGCGCGTCCATGATATTCTGCGCGAAGGGTGCTCTCACCCGGCCCCGGAGGCGATTCAGGGAGGAACGACCGATGCGCCGACTGTTCATTCTTGCCTTTCTTCTGCTGTTGTTGCCCTGCGGTCCGGCTGCGGGCCAGACGAAGCAGCAGAAAAAGGACCAGCAGGCCGCCCAGAAGGAAGCCCAGGACGCCGCCAACGCCCCTCCGCTGATCCCTCAGGCCGACGACCAGGCCGTGGACACCGTGATCACCGAGATGCTGGGCGCCTGGCAAATCGGCGACGTCCAGATGCTGCGGAAGTATTACGCCGATAACGTGCTGATCGTGAGCGGCGTGTGGGAGCCTCCGCTGATGGGCCTGGATAAATACGTGGCCGCCTACCAGCGCCAGAGGGAACGCGTTCACGGAGTGCAGCTCAATCGCAGCAATACCTTTATCCGCGTCCAGGGCACCGTGGCCTGGGCCGTCTATCAATGGACGTTTACGGGCGAAGTGGATGGCCAGCCCTCCGGCTACAGGGGCCACACCACGCTCGTGCTGGAAAAGATAAACGGCCGCTGGCAGATCATGACCAACCATACTTCGATCGCAGACACGCCTCCGCAGCCAGCCGCCCAGCCGGCCCCGCAACCGGCCGCGCCGGCAAAGCCCTGATCCTGGCGTGCCGGCCGGCCGCTGCCCCCACGCTCATGCGCGAGCCCAGGCAGCCCCGCCTTGACGCGCCTCTGTTTGCCCGCCTCGCTTTTACCGCCGAGACGCACCGGTATGCCTCGGCCGTTCTCACGCCGCAAATCCCGCCAAATTGTCCGTGTATTCTTTGCCCGGCGATCGGTCAGTGCCGCCCGCCGCGGCCCAGCCTCAGGAGAGTCCCGTGTAGATCCACACCCCGATGATAATCAGCAGCAGCGCTCCCGCTGCGATGCTCAGGATGCGGATGGGTTTGCTCAATTGCTCGATGCGATTCGAGATGTTTTCCTGTTCCTCTTTGAAGCGATGCTCCGCCTGGTCCACCATTAGTTCCGTCTCTTCGTTGCGGCCGATCACTCCGCGGTAAATCATCAGCACGATCAGGCACACAAAGATGATTCCCCACAGTCCAATCAGGATGGCGAGTAAGCTCATGGCAGCAATTCCCCCGCAGGCCTTCCGGGCGTCCCAGGTTCATCCGCAGGACGCAGACCCGCACTCGGGCGGACTATAGCGCAAAAACTGTGGGGAAAGCTAGTCTTGGCAGGCGGTGCGATTCAGGGTTTGTCGCCGGGCTGCGCGGGCGGGAAGCGGATGCCCCACAATTCCTCGCAGGGTTCCACCAGCTCGATGCCTACGTCGTGGCGTCCTTCGCGCGGGCGATCGCTGCACCAGATCACGCGGAACACTTTCGCCTGCTTTTCCTGTCCCTGGTAGACCTCGAGCGTGCTGCCATTCTTCAGAGGATGTGGCACGCGCAGCAGCGCGCCGTTGCGGTTCACAACCACGGCCTCGGCCGGCGAATGGACGGGCTTTCCGTCCTTGCCCGTGCCGTTGACCTGGATGGCCACGCGGATGAGTACGCGTTCGCCGCGCCTGCGTTCCCGTGGTCTCGCTTCAGTACTTAGGTCCATGTGAGGAGGAATCCTTCCCACTTCGGAACTGAGCCGGACTGAGAAGGACCAGCGGCAAGCCTACGCTGTCCCCCGCCCCTGGTCAATTTGCTTGCCCCGCGTAGTTTTCAAACCGCTACCCTGCCCACCGGCGGCCTAAGACCTGTCCAAAAGGACAGGGCCTGGGGAGCGGCGGCTCGCCGCTGTTCTCCTCGCGAAGCTTGCTTCGCGGTTTTTCTCCAGCCGAAGCAGGGAAACCCGGGCAGCTGTGATTTGTTGATGGAACGGAACCAGATGGGAAACCGAAGCCAGTCGAAGTTACTTTGGTGCCCGAAAGAGGACTCGAACCTCCACTCCCTTGCGAGAACTAGGTCCTGAACCTAGCGCGTCTGCCAATTCCGCCATTCGGGCACTCATCCATTGTATCGCAAAAGGGAGCAGGGCGGGACGCACAGCTTGGGTGAACGGGAAGGAAGGCAATCCGCAGGGACGCTTATTTCTCTTACTTCTACTTCGCCAGGCCCGCCAGGGTCCGCTCTTCCCGGAGCTTCTGGCGCCCCGGGAAGAGCGGCACGTTCTTAGTGACTATCTGCTGCCAACGGCCTTCGCTTCCATCCGGGGTGAATGTCTCTCCAGGACGGCAACCAGGTGACGCCCGGAAGCCGGGACGCCGGTATGCCCGTCGATTACGATTTCTCTTGCCGTGAGCTTGCGACCGTAGACGTCCGCAGTGGCATCGTTATCGGGACGAATCGTGGAGCCTTCCAGCGAAATGCCGGCAAAGACGCCATGGGCACGCGAGTAGCTGAGAATTTCCGCCCTCATGCTTACGTCTG
>DATFZR010000049.1:0-4504 GCA_035314265.1 Candidatus Acidiferrales bacterium | reverse complement strand
TTCGAGCGCCTCACGCAGTTCATTGAATACCTTCACCTTCTTCGCCACGGTTTCGCCTCTTCTCTCGTGACCGCTGCGGCTGGTTCTTGCGTCTGCGAAGGGCAATTGAGGCCGAGCGATGTGGGACCTAATCCGCGGAGGCCGGCGCGGCAACCGCCGCGGCGCGGCGCGGGTGCGCAACGGGAGCTTCTTCGACGGTTTCCGTCCAGAGGGAAGAATCTGCCAGCAGCCGCGTGACGAGCTGCGTGTGCAGCGCGTGTCCCGCCCGGTGCGCCACTACCAGCGCCCGCAGCGGGCGCCCCACCAGCGCCAGATCGCCGATCAGGTCCAGCGTCTTATGCCGGCCAAATTCGTCGGCGAAGCGCAGCGGCCCGTTCATCACCGCTTCGTCGGAAAGCACCAGCGCATTCTCGTAGGAGCCGCCGCGGATCAGGCCCATCTTACGCATGCCCTCGAAATCTTTCTCGAAGCCGAAGGTGCGCGCAGGGGCCAACAGGTGGCTGAACGTATCGCGGTTCACGCGCAAATCCACGTGCTGCCTGCCGATGGCTGGATGCGGGAAATCGATGAAGCACTGCACGCGGAATTCGTCGGCGGGATAAATGCCGATTCGTCGTCCCGCGTCGGTGAACTCGAGCGGTTTCACCACCCGCAAGTACCGCCTGCGGCGGCGCAGCGTACGGACGCCCGCGCGCCCCAGCATCTCGATAAACGGCTGCGCCGAACCATCCAGGATGGGCACCTCAATCGCATCGAGGTCCACAAAACAGTTGTCCACGCCGCAGGAGTAGAGCGCCGCCAGAAGATGCTCGGTTGTGGAGATGAGCACGCCCTTCTTCATCAAGCTGGTCGCGTAACTCACGCGAGCCACGTTGCCCACATGCGCTTTGATGGGGAAGTTATCGAGGTCTGTGCGGCGAAAGACGATCCCTGTGTCAGCGGGAGCGGGACAAAGTCGCAGGTGGCCTGGGACGGCGGTGTGGAGTCCCACACCAGCCACTTCGACGGTCTGCTGGATCGTCGTCTGAAAGGGCATGAGCTATCAGATTCCAGGGCAAGCCGGGTACCAATGTCTTAGAACTAAGTCCTTAACAATGAGCTATATAGGAGATTCAGTTTCGGCCATTGCCGCTTACCGTGTCTATTGTACAACACTTTCGAGCCCCACCCCGTGTCTGTTCTGCTTCAATGCCTTCAAATGGAGTTCCCCACCGGCCTTCACGAAAGTCGCGCGTTCTCTGCGGCCCGACCCGAGCCATGAAGCCAGGGTGCTATACTCCCCGCTCTCGCTTCACCCACTCGACCCGATGGCAGCGATCTCTCCCAAGCGGCTCTTCCTGGTAGATGCGATGGGCTTTGTCTTCCGTGCGTTCTACGCGCCGATGGAACGCCTGCGCGGTCCCGGCGGGCTGCCTACGAAGGTTCCCTACGTCTTCGCGAACATGCTGCGGAAGCTCGATAAGGACTGGGCGCCGGATTATCTGGCCGTGGTCTTCGATGTGCCCGGGCCCACGTTCCGCGACGATCTCTATAAGGAATACAAAGCCCAGCGTCCGCCCATGCCTGAGGACCTGGTGATCCAACTCCCCATGGTGCGGCGCCTCTGCGAGGCTCTGCGCCTTCCGCTCGTCGAGCGCCAGGGCTTCGAAGCCGACGACGTGATTGGGACGCTCAGCCGCCAGGCCGCCGAGCGCGGACTGGACGTGTTTATCGTCACCGCGGACAAAGACATGCTCCAGCTCGTGCGCGACCAGATGCCTGGCGGCGGACGCATCCGCGTATTCAATCCCGGCAAGGGCGACCTGCTCGCCGACGAAAAGAAAGTTGAGGAGTTGCTCGGCGTGCCGCCGGCGCGCGTGGTGGACGTGATGGCCCTGATGGGCGATTCCATCGACAACATCCCCGGCGCCAAGGGCATCGGCGAAAAGGGCGCGCGGGAGCTGATCCAGAAATACGGCTCGGCGGAATCAGCGCTCGAGCATGCCGCGGAAGTTCCCAACAAACGCTATCGCGAGGCCCTCCAGAATTCCCGCGACATGGTGGTGCTTTCCAAGAAGCTCGCAGCCATTGAGACGCTCGCGCCGTTGGATCTCGATCTGCCGTCGCTCGCGCCCCAGCCTCCCGACCGCGCCGCCCTTCGCACAATCTATGCAGAGTTCGGCTTCGGTTCGCTGCTGCGCGAGATTGAGCCTCCTCCTCCGCCCCCGGCTGCCGAGAAGCCTGTGCAAAGCCTTTCGTCGGCGGCCGCGCTGCGCGAATTTCTGGCTAAGGCCGGCCCTTCACAGGAAGTGGCCGTGTGGGTGGAAGCGCTTCCCGCCGAAGGGGCGGACGAGGACGAAGAACCCGGCTTCGGCAGCCGGCCCGGATCGATCGCGCTTTCCCTGGGACCGGAGACGGCCGCCACGATCGATCCCAACGCGGACGGCAAAGTACGCGCCGCGCTCGAGGCATGGCTCGCCGACGCGACTAAGCCAAAAACCGTCCACGATCCCAAGCTCACCGAATTGCTCCTCAATCCAAAAGGCGGGCTCGCCGGCGTGCGCCACGCCGTGCGCCTGTATTCCTACCTGTTGCGCCCCGCCACCTCGAAGCATGGGTTGGACGAATTGGCCACGCGTTTTCTGAATGCGGCACCGTCGCTTTCCCCCGGGGAAAAGGCCACGTGGCTTGCCCGGCTGGGGCCGCAACTGCGCGCGGAGGTGGAGAAGCAAGGCCTGCTCGAAACCTACGAAAGAATCGACCTGCCGCTCGCGCCCGTGCTCGCGCGCATGGAGTACGCCGGAGTTCGCATTGACCGCGAGGCCCTCGCGGGGATGTCCAAATCGCTGGAGACCGAAATTGCCTCGCGCGAGAAAGAAATCTATGAGATGTCCGGCGTGCCGTTCAATATCAACTCTTCGCAACAGCTCGCCGAGATTCTCTTCGACAAACTGAATCTCCCCGCGCCGCGCAAGTCGGGAAAAACCAAGGCGCGCTCCACCGCGGCCGACGTGCTCGAAGACCTCGCTGCAAAGCACCCGCTGCCGGCCAAAATCCTGGAATACCGTGAGGCGTCCAAGTTGAAGTCCACCTACGTGGACGCCTTGCCGCGCGTCATCAGCCCCATCGACGGGCGCCTGCACACACGCCTCAGCCAGACAGGCGCCGCCACCGGCCGCCTCAGCTCTTCGAGCCCGAATCTGCAGAACATTCCCGTGCGCACCGAGGCCGGCCGTCAGATCCGCGCCGCGTTCGTAGCGGAGCCGGGTACGGTGCTGCTCTCCGCAGATTATTCGCAGATCGAACTGCGCCTGCTGGCCCATTTCTCTGGAGACCCGGTGCTCGTCGAAGCCTTCCAGCGCGGCCAGGATATCCACGCGCGCACGGCCGAAGAGGTGTTCGGCGTCGGGCCGCTGGCCCAGACGGCGGAGCATCGCCGCTCCGCAAAGGCCGTGAACTTCGGCATCATTTACGGGCTCTCCGCTTTCGGCCTCGCCGGCCAGCTCGGCATCGAGAGAAGCGAGGCGGCCAAATTCATCGCCGCCTACTTCGCGCGCTACCGCGGCGTGAAGGAGTATCTGGAAGCGCATCTCGCCGAGGTGCGCCAGACCGGCTTCACCCGAACGCTGTTCGGCCGCGTCCGGCCGATTCCGGAAATCCAGTCTCCGCAAGGCGCCATGCGCGCCCTGGGCGAGCGGATCGCGTTGAACACTCCGCTGCAGGGCACCGCCGCGGATTTGATCAAGCTGGCCATGATTGAAATCGACCACAAACTGGCGGACGGCAAACTGGGCGCGCGCATGATTCTCCAGGTGCACGACGAATTGCTCTTTGAGGCGCCGCAGGCCGGCCTCGTTGAGCTGCGCGCGCTGGTAAAGGAAGCCATGGAGCGCGTGCATCCGCTGCGCGTGCCGCTCGTGGCAGACTTGAAGTCCGGGCCGAACTGGCGCGATATGAACTGATGCCGCCGTCCTTGTAGCGCGGGGCAAAGCCCCGCGGGTTTTCTCGCTGTGCTATTCTGACCATTCCAACCAAAGACCGAAGGAGACCGCCCCATGCAGCACTCCAACCGTTTTCAGAAGCTTGTAGCCGAAGCGAAATCCCGCATCCGCGAAACCAACGTGCAGGAAGTGAAAAAGCGCATGGACAAGGGCGAGAAGCTGACTCTCGTGGACATCCGCGAGGACAACGAAGTCGCCCGCGGACGCATTCCCGGCGCCATCCATCTGGGCAAGGGCATCATCGAGCGCGACATCGAGAAGACCGTTCCCGACACAAACGCCGAAGTGATCCTCTACTGTGGCGGCGGCTACCGCTCCGCGCTCGCCGCCGACGCGCTGCGCCAGATGGGCTACACCAATGTCGTCTCCATGGACGGCGGCTGGAAGGGCTGGAGCGAAGCCGGTTTTCCTACAGCCAAGGAGTAGCCCCAGCGTCTGGCCATCTTGATGTTCCGCCAGAGCAGTCTCGCATCGGAATAAGCGTCTGAATCACGCGGTCGTAAGCAGGATGGGCGCGCCCTTTG
>DATFZR010000048.1:0-10203 GCA_035314265.1 Candidatus Acidiferrales bacterium | reverse complement strand
AGTTCCAGATGTGCCGGCTGTGCTTCCGCGAGCTGGCGCTCACCGGGCAGATTCCCGGCGTGATCAAGGCGAGCTGGTAAGAGGAGACGCATGCAGACCGACCCTATCGCAGACATGCTCACGCGGGTGCGCAACGCCTCGCATGCCAAGCACCCCCGTGTGGACGTGCCGGCCTCGAAGCTGAAGATCGAGATCGCGCGAATCCTCAAGGAAGAAGGATTCATCGCGACGTACAAGGTTGCCGACGAGAACCGCGTCAAGAAGACGCTGCGGATTTTCCTGAAGTACACGCCGGACAGGCACGCCGTGCTCTCCGGCCTGAAGCGCATCTCGCGTCCCGGCCGCCGGGTATTCTCCGGCAAGCTGGAAATGAAGAAGGTGATGGGCGGGATGGGCGTGAGCATCATGACCACCCCGAAGGGCGTGATGACCGGCAAGTCCGCGCGCAAGAACGGCGTGGGCGGCGAAGTTCTGTGCGAAGTCTGGTAGGACGCAAGGGACCCAGGGGCGCTGCTTGCTGCGCCCTGTAAGCTGCGGGCAAAAAACCCGCCGCAGGAGAAAACGGAAAACGTCATGTCGCGTATAGGCCGCAAACCGGTTCCGGTGCCCCAGGGCGTGAAAGTGCACGTGGCGGGCGGGCAGATCGAGGTCCAGGGACCCAAGGGAAAACTGTCGGTGCCGCTTCCCGAGGGCATCAAGATCGAGCAGAAGGATAAGGATCTGATCGCCTCGCGCGTCTCCGAGGAGCAGCGAGCGCTGCACGGGCTGACCCGGGCGCTGCTGGCGAACGCCGTGCACGGCGTCACCGAAGGTTTCAAGAAGGAACTGGACATCGTGGGAGTGGGCTACCGGGCGGAAGTGAAGGGCAAGAACGTGAACTTCAGCCTGGGCTATTCGCACCCGGTGGAGTTTCCGGTGCCGGAAGGCATTCAAATCACCGTCGCGCAGCAAACGCGCGTGGTGGTGAGCGGCGCGGACAAGGCAAAAGTGGGCCAGGTAGCGGCAAACATTCGCGCCCTGCGCCCGCCCGACCCGTACAAGCAGAAGGGCGTCCGGCTGGTCGGCGAGAGATTGAAGAAGAAGGCGGGCAAGGCCGGCGCGAAGGCCGGGGCCGCCTAAGAGATAGAAGGGGCAAGGAGACTGAGCGTGGCACAACCGTCAGTGCGAAAAATTTCGCGAGACGCCCATCGCCGGCGCATTCACCGGCGCGTGCGTCAATCGCTTGCGGGTACCGCGGAACGCCCGCGGCTGTGTGTGTTCCGGTCGTCCACGCAGTTGTACGCCCAGGTGATTGACGACGGCGCGGGCAGCACGCTGGCCTCGGCCAGCTCGAACGACACGGAGACGCGCAAGGAGGTCAAGCGCGGAGGCAACGTGGCTGCGGCCAAGATCGTGGGCAAGGCCGTAGCCGAACGGGCCAAGGCGAAGGGAATCACGCAAGTCGTATTTGACCGCGGCGGATACCGGTACCACGGCCGTGTGAAGGCGCTGGCCGAGGCCGCGCGGGAAGCAGGGTTGAAATTCTAACGATATGTCCAAGCAAACATTGCGCGACACGCTTTCGATTCGCCGGCACATTGACACCAATACCAGCGCGCTGAAGGATCACGTGGTCGCCATCAACCGGGTCACCAAAGTGGTCAAGGGCGGCAAGAACCTGAGTTTCTCGGCGCTGGTGGTGGTGGGAGACCAGCAGGGACACGCGGGATTCGGCATGGGCAAGGCTCGCGAGGTTCCCATGGCCATCCGCAAAGCGATCGAACAGGCCAAGAAGAATATGATCCGCGTGAACCTGAAGAAGGGTTCCGTGCCGCACCTGGTGGTGGGACGCTACGGTTCCGGCACCGTGCTGCTGAAGCCGGCCCCGGAAGGCACGGGAATCATCGCTGGAGGCCCGGTGCGCGCGGTGATGGAGGTCACGGGAATTCACAACGTGCTGACGAAGTCCATCGGCACCTCGAACCCGCACAACGTGGTGAAAGCCACGTTTGACGCGCTGATCCATTTGAAGGACGCGACAAAGGTCGCGGAGACGCGCGGCAAAGAAGCCGCGGACATGATTGCGTAGGGGACGGAGACCGAACCGAATGAGCGCGGAAAAGAAGACGGGCACGCTGAAGATCCAGTGGGTGGTGAGTTTCGTGGGCTGCACGCGCGACATGCGCTCCGCGATCCGGGGCCTGGGGTTCCGGCGGATGCAGCAGACGGTGGAGCGCGAAGACACGCCGTCCATCCGGGGCATGGTGCGGAAGGTGCGCCATCTGGTGAAAATCGTAGGGGAGAATTGAGGCCGCTATGGAAGTGACACTATCGAACCTGCGCCCGCCCAAGGGTTCCCGCCACCGCAAGGTGCGCGTGGGACGCGGCATGGGATCGAAGCTCGGCAAGACGGCCGGCAAGGGCAACAAGGGCCAGCAGTCGCGCACCGGGTATTCGTTGCGCCGCGGATTTGAAGGCGGGCAGATGCCGCTGCACCGGCGCATTCCCAAGCGGGGCTTCCACAATCCGTTCGGCACCGAATGGGCCATCATCAATGTGGCCACGCTCAATCTTTTCACCAAGGGCGACGTGGTGACCACGGAGTTGCTGCTCGAACGCGGCATCCTGAGCAGCCGGCGGTCGGGCCTGAAGGTGCTGGGCGAAGGTGAGCTGAAAGTGGCGTTAACGGTGCAGGCGCAGGCCTTCAGCAAGACGGCGGGGCGGAAAATCGCGGCCGCCGGAGGCAAAGCGGAAATCGTGGCATGAACCGATTTTTCAATTCGGTCGCGAACATCTTCCGCGTGCAGGATTTGCGGAACCGCGTCTTCTTCACGCTGGCGCTGCTCGCGGTCTACCGGCTGGGTGCGTTCATTCCCACGCCGGGCATCGATACCAAGCTGCTGGAAGAGCTGTTCACGCGCAGCCAGGGATCGCTGCTGGGCGTGTTTGACCTGTTCAGCGGCGGCAATTTCCGCCGCCTGACGATTTTCGCGCTGGGCATCATGCCGTACATCACGGCATCGATCATCTTGCAGTTGATGACGGTGGTGTTTCCCTACCTGGAGAAGCTGCAGAAGGAAGGGGAGCTGGGCCGGCGCAAGATCACGCAGTACACGCGCTACCTGACCGTGGGTTTGGCGCTTTTCCAGTCGCTGATGATCGCGCTGACGCTTACGAAGACGCAGATTGAGGCTCGCGCCCTGGTGTACAACCCCGGCTGGGCTTTCGTCCTGATGACCATGCTCACGCTCACCACCGGCACGGCGTTCATCATGTGGCTGGGCGAGCAGATCAGCGACCGCGGCATCGGCAACGGGATGTCGTTGATTATTTTCACGGGCATCGTGGTGGGCCTGCCGCGGGCCATCACCGACCTGGTGGAAAAGATCCGGAACAACGAGTGGGGCAACTTTACCGCCTTCTTCACCGTGATGCTGCTGGCCGTGATGGTGCTGGTGATGGCCGTGATCGTTCTGGTGGAGGGCGGGCAGCGGCGCATCCCGGTGCAGTATGCGAAGAAGGTGGTGGGACGCCGCGTGATGGGCGGGCAGATGACCTACCTGCCGCTGCGGGTAAACTCCGGCGGCGTAATCCCGCCGATTTTCGCGAGTTCCGTGCTCACGATTCCGCCCACCATTGCCCAGATCTTTTCCGGCAGGTACAAGGGGCTTGCCGAGATCACCAACGGGCTCAAGTGGGGCGAGCCCTGGTACACGGTTCTCTACGTGACCATGATCATCGGCTTCGCGTTTTTCTACGTCGGCATCATGGTGAACCCCACCGAGCTTGCCGACAACCTGCGCAAGCATGGCGGGTTCATCCCGGGCATCCGGCCGGGAAGAAACACTTCCGAGTACGTAAGCCGCATCATCACGCGGCTCACGTTTGTGGGCGGGATTTACCTGGCGCTGATTTGCCTGATTCCGGAGTGGATGATTGCCGGCGTGCGCCTGAACCATCTGTGGGGTCCCATCGGCGCGTGGTTCGACGTGCATTCGCCGCGATTCGTCCTGGAAGGTCTGGGCGTGAACTTCTATTTCGGCGGAACTTCGCTGCTGATCGTGGTGGGCGTGGCCATGGACACGGTGCAGCAGATCGAGGCGCAGCTCGTGATGCGGAATTACGAAGGATTCGGTCCGAGGGGGCGTCTGCGAGGACGGCGTGGCGGTTGACGCCGGTTCGTACACGCCGAAGAAGGCGCTACAACGAGCTTTGATTCTGCTGGGCCCTCCGGGAGCGGGGAAGGGCACGCAGGCGCGGGAAGTGGCGCGGGTTTACGGCGTGCCGCATCTCTCCACCGGCGATATGCTGCGCGAGCACGTGGCGCAGGGCACGGAACTCGGGCGGCGGGCGAAACCGATCATGGAGAGCGGCCGGCTGGTGCCGGATGAAATCGTGCTCGGGATGCTGGAAGAGCGCGTGGCGCGGCAGGATTGCCAGGCAGGGTTTGTGCTGGACGGGTTTCCGCGCACCCTGGCGCAGGCGGAGCGGCTGGAGCAGATTCTGAGCAAGCTCCCGTTGCAGCCGGTGCTGGCCGTCAACCTGGTGGTGGAGCGCGAAATGGTGGTCGCCCGGATTGCCAGCCGGCACACGTGCAGGACGTGCGGCGCGACCTATAGCGCGGACGGGAAGACGCCGCGGGTTGCCGGCAAGTGCGACGTATGCGGCGGCGAGCTGACGCAGCGGCTGGATGACCGCGAAGATGTGGTGCGGGAACGGCTGGCGGCATACGACCAGCAAACGCAGCCGCTGGTGGAGTTTTACCGCAGGCGCGGGCAACTGATCGAGCTGGATGGCGCCCGGGATATACCGGCCGTCCGGCGGGATTTGATGGCGTTGCTCGAGCGGCTTGGCTGAGGCGGGGGAGCGTGGGCATCATCCTCAAGTCGCAGCGGGAACTCGAGAAGATGTACCGGGCCGGCCAGGTGGTCTGGGAAGTGCTGAACGAGTTGAGGGGCATGGTGCAGCCGGGCGTGAGCACGATGGACCTCGAGCAGGTGGCGGCGCGCAGAAGCGAGGAGCACGGTGCGCGCCCCGCGTTCAAGGGCTATATGGGTTATCCGTGCGTGCTGTGCGCCTCGATCAACGAGGAAGTGGTGCACGGGATCCCGTCGCCCAGGCGCAAGCTGGTGGAGGGAGACATCATCTCCCTGGATTTTGGGGTCGCCGTGGACGGGTATTATGGGGATGCCGCCGTCACCGTGGCAGTAGGCAAGGTGCCCGCGGAGAAGGCCAGGCTGCTCCAGGTGACTCGCGAGTCGCTGGACCGCGCGATTGAAATGGCTCGCCCGGGAAACCGGCTGAGCGACATTTCGCACGCGGTGGAGAGCTGGACGGTGCAGAACGGTTTTTCGGTGGTGCGCGAGTTTGTGGGCCACGGCATCGGCACGAAGATGCATGAAGAGCCGCAACTGCCGAATTACGGGCAGCCCGGGCGCGGGCCGCGGCTGGAGCCGGGCATGGTGCTGGCCATCGAGCCGATGGTGAACGCGGGAATGTGCGATGTGGAAGTGCTTGAAGATAAGTGGACGGCGGTGACGCAGGACAAGCGGCCGTCGGCGCATTTCGAGCACACCGTGGCAGTGACCTCAGACGGCCCGTGGATTCTCACGCGGCCGAGAGAGACGACCGGGCCGTCCTGGTAAGGGTCTGTTGAGGGAAGTTTCGGGCTGCATGCCCGAGAGGGTTCATGGCAAAAAGACCGATGGAGAAGAAGAAGGGCGGCGACGGCAACTCGAAAGAGGATGCCATCGAGGTGATGGCCACTGTAGTGGAGCCGCTGCCGAATGCCATGTTCCGCGTGGAGCTGGAGAACAAGCACCAGGTTTTGGCGCACATTTCCGGCAAGATGCGGAAGAATTTTATCCGCATCCTGGCGGGCGACAGGGTGGCCGTGGAGCTTTCGCCCTACGACCTGACCCGCGGGCGCATCACGTACCGGTACAAGTAGGGAGAGAGGCCAGGAAATGAAGGTCCGTTCGTCGGTAAAGAAGATTTGCGATAAGTGCAAGGTAATCCAGCGGCGCGGCGTGGTGCGGGTGATTTGCTCGAACCCGAAGCACAAGCAGCGCCAGGGATAGGGGGAAAAGTCCATGGCACGCATCGCAGGTGTTGACCTTCCGCCGCAGAAGCGGCTGTGGGTGGGGCTGACTGCCATTTACGGCATCGGGCAGGCGCGCGCGCGCAAGCTCTGCGGGTTGGCCCGCGTGGAAGAAACCAAGAAGGTGAAGGACCTGACCGAGGAGGAAGTGAACCGCCTCCGGCAGGCCATCGAACAGCAGGGCGGCGTGGAGGGCGATCTCCGCAAGGAGATCCAGATGAACATCCGCCGGCTGATCGATATCCAGTGCTACCGCGGCATGCGTCACCGGCGCAACCTGCCGGTTCGCGGGCAGCGCACGCACACGAACGCGCGCACGCGGAAGGGTCCGCGGCGCGGCGCGGTGGCCAACAAGAAGAAGACGGCGCTCAAGAAGTAACGGGCAGCCGCGGGGCCAGGGTCCCGAACGGATTTTCGTAAGAGCCGATAAGAGAGGAAACACGCAGTGGCCAAGGAAAAACAAGCGGCGGCGGCAGCAGCCCCCGGGGCAGCACCGGCGGCCAAGACGTCCAAGCGCAAGAAGGAATTCAAGAAGAAGCGCGAGAAGCGCGTGGTGCCGCACGGCATCGTGCACATCCGCGCTTCGTTCAACAACACGCTGATCGCCATCACGGACCCCGAGGGCAAGGTGCTCTCGTGGTCGTCGGCGGGGTCGGTGGGCTTCAAGGGCTCGCGCAAGGGCACGCCGTACGCGGCGCAGCAGGCCACCGTGAACGCGGCGGGCACGGCGCGCGACCAGTACGGGATGAAGACGGTAGAGGTGCGCGTGAAAGGGCCGGGGTCGGGACGCGAGTCCGCGATTCGCGCGCTTTCCACGGCGGGACTGATGATTCGCCTGATCCGCGACGTCACGCCGATTCCGCACAACGGGTGCCGGCCGCCCAAGCGCCGCAGAGTCTGAGGCGCCGGGTTTGATGCGTGGGATTTTGTGATTTCCGGCCCGGTAAACAGCATCGGGCCGGTGAGGAGAAGAAGGAGTGGCAAGATATAGAAACGCAGTATGCCGGCTGTGCCGGAGGGAGGGCGTCAAGCTCTTCTTGAAGGGCCTGCGGTGCTTCACGGACAAGTGCGCCATCGAACGGCGCAACTTCGTTCCCGGGCAGCACGGCCAGAGCCGCCGCGCGAAGATGCAGGGCTACGGTATTCAGCTCCGCGAGAAGCAGAAGACCAAGCGCACCTATGGCCTGCTGGAGCGGCAGTTCCGCAACTATTTCGAGAAGGCGGAACGCTCCAAGGGACCCACGGGCGAGAACCTGATCGTCATGCTCGAGCGGCGGCTGGATAGCGCGGTCTACCGGATGGGCCTGGCGTCTTCGCGGGCGCAGGCGCGGCAGATCGTGAATCACGGCCACGTGCTGGTGAACGGCCGCAAGCTCAACATCCCGTCCTACCAGGTGAACGTGGGAGACGAGGTGAGCCTCAAGCCGAAGATGCTGACCAACGCCATGGTGATGGAAGCGCGCAACGTGGCGCAGGGCATGAACCTGGCTCCCTGGCTCGAGGTGGACCGCGACGCCGGCAAGGCGAAGGTAGTGGCCCTGCCCAAGCGCGACAACGTGCAGACCCCGGCGATCAACGAACAGCTCATCGTCGAACTCTATTCGAAGTAACTGAGCAACCGATTTTCTTGCGTAATGTTTCCCGCGAAGGCCCCAGAGGCCTGAGAGGGAGGAGGCGTACCAGATATGTGGAAGGGATTTCAGAAACCCAAGAGGCTGGCGGCGGAACTCGAGACGCTGAAGGACACCTTCGGCAAGTTCAGCGCGCAGCCGTTTGAACGCGGCTGGGGCTCGACCGTGGGCAACGCCATCCGCCGCGCACTGCTCAGCTCCATTGAAGGCGCCGCAATCACCGCCGTCAAGATCGAGGGCGTGCTGCATGAATTTTCGCCGATTCCGGGCGTTGTGGAAGACGCAACGGACATCATCCTGAACCTGAAGCAGGTTCCGCTGAAGCTCACCAGCGACCAGGCCAAGACGGTCACGCTGATTGTGGACCATCCCGGTGAGGTCAATTCCTCGATGATCGCCGAGGACAACGACATCGCCGTGCTCGACAAGGGCGTGTACATCGCCACGGTGAGCGAAGGCGGCAAGCTGCAGATCGAAATGCGCGTCAAGAACGGCCGCGGCTATGTGGGCGCGGACCGCAACTTCGACGAAGACCTGCCCATCGGCTACATTCCGGTGGACTCGGTGCACTCGCCCGTGCGCAAAGTGAACTACGAAGTGGAAGCCGCGCGCCTCGGCCAGATGACCGACTACGAAAAGCTCACCTTGGAAGTCTGGACCAACGGCGCCATCACCCCGCAGGACTCCATCGGACTGGCTTCGAAGCTCATTAAGGATCACATGAGCATCTTCATCAATTTTGAAGAACAGCCCGATCTTCCCGAAGAGGCCGGCGAGTCGTTTGCCGATTCGCGCCTCGAACACCTGGACCGTTCCGTCGAGGAGCTCGAGCTTTCCGTGCGCTCCTACAACTGCCTGAAGAACGCCAACATCCAGACCATTCGCGAACTCGTGATGAAGACAGAAAACGAGATGCTGAAGACCAAGAACTTCGGCCGCAAGTCGCTGAATGAAATCAAGGAAATCCTCACGCGCATGGGCCTGAGCCTGGGCATGAAGTTCGACGAGCAGGGCCGCATCATCTGGCCGCCGCCGCCCAGCCAGACGGCGCCCGCGCCCGAGGAAACAGCCACTCTGTAGCACCGATCCCGGTCCGGGCTTTTCTGCCGGACCGGGATTACAGTTCTCGAATACCCCTTTCGGAGAGCCGTTCGGAGAGAAGATGCGACATCGGAATTCAGGATCGAAACTCGGGAAACAACCCGCACACCGCCGGGCCGTGCTTCGCGCCCTGGTGACCAACGTCATCCAGCACGAAAGCATTCACACCACCATCGCGCGCGCCCGCGCCGCCAAGCCGCTGGTCGAGCACATGATCACGCTCGGCAAGCGCGATACGCTGCACACGCGCAGGCAGGCCGCCGCATTCCTGCTGGCGCCGGACGCCACCCGAAAGCTCTTTGCCGATATCGCCCCGCGCTTTGCCAGCCGCAACGGCGGCTACACGCGCATCATGCGGGCCGGCTGGCGCATCGGCGATGGCGCCGAGCTCGCCATTCTCGAGTTCGTGGACTTCAAGCTCAAGAAGAAAGAACCCAAGAAGAAGGAAAAGGCTGCCGTCGAAGAACCCGAGGCGGAAGAGAAGGCCACGGCGAAATCCTGAGAGACGTTCTGAAAGAGGCCCCGGCCTATCCGTCCCGCACGTCCCGCAACTATCTGTAAATAAACAACATACACCATACCCCTCGCAGGGGGTGTAGTACTGTAGCGCCATTGCAGGCGCACCCCCGTCGCGCTAGTGTTTCTCCCAACGATAGGGAGGTCGCGAGCATGAACGCATGGAAAGCGACCCTGCTGCTGGCGGGCGCGCTGCTATTGGCCAGCCCTGCCTTGGCGCAGTGCGCCGATCCTTCCGGGAACACGTGCAATCCAGGATCCTTCTACGATCCGAGCAATAATTTCTACGGGCCCTACAATAATCTTTACCCTCCGTCGATCGCCGTCTATTACCTGCCGGTCAACGAATCTTCGCAGGAATTGGCGACCTTCGCGGTGAACGACGGCGAATACGTTCCCTCGGAAATGATGGACTATGAAGACGCGGTCGCCCTCGGCGCCCGTCAGCTCCAGCAGGTACACGCGAGCGGAGACCCGGCCAGCCTCTTCTCCCTGGCCGATGCCGCGCGGAGTGCCCTGGGAGCGGGGGCAGCCGGTGGAAATTCCGTAGCCTTCGTGCAGCAGGACCAGGCCGGCAATCTGCAAGTGTGCGGCGCCCGGGGAGACAACTGCCAGCCGGTGCGATGATTTTCCAGCGGCGCCCCCAGAACGCTTCGGTACTGATTTGCCTCGCTTGTGATGGCAACGGTGCTTTTCACCGCAAGGCCGGATGGATCCGTCACCCTAAGGTGCAATTCACCGCTATTGGTCTGGCAGAAGGCCAACCGGGCAAAGAGGAAGAACAAAAAAGCAAGCTTTCGCATGAAGGAAGGATTCGCCGGCCGGGGCGGGCCTTCCCCTGGAAGTATACGGAGAAACTACGGCCCGTTTTCAGAA
>DATFZR010000047.1:0-11057 GCA_035314265.1 Candidatus Acidiferrales bacterium | reverse complement strand
TTTCGCGGCCGGGAATGGTGCGCACGCCTTCATCGAGCTCACGCGTTTCAAAATTCAGCATGAACTGGCCGGAGACGGGCTCCATGCGCGCGCCGCCGCGTTCCACCACCACATCTTTTCCGTCGGAAAGAACGCGCAGCTCGGCCAGCGGCGAATGCACGTGCGAAAGCTGCTGGCGCAGCGCGGCCACGGCGCGGCGGATGCGAATCGCGGGAACGCCTTCTTCGATGAGTTGCTTGACGGTGCGCAGGCCGATCAGGTCGCGGAAGTCGTAGAAGCGGTCGCCCTGATCCTTCTTAGGGGAGATAAGGGACAGGCGGTCCCAGTAGTCCAGCTGCTTTCCGGTTAGCGCCAGAATGCGCTGGACCTCCTCTGGGCGGAATCGGTCCGTCGCGCCCATTCGATATCAGCCGGTAGCTTTCTTCCCTGCCCTCTTGGGCACAGCGGCGATGGGCTGCACGGCGCGGGCGGGCGGCTTCTTTCCAGCGGGCGCCGCGGCGGCTGCCGCAGCGGGAGCGGCCGGGGCCTTCTTTTCGGCCAGGCTCTTTTTCAGGGCTTCCATCAGGTCAATCACCGGCGCCAGATGCGGCTGCGCGGCCTCGGTAACTTCCTGTCCCTTGAGTTTGGCGTCGATCATCGAGCGGACGTTTGTCTGGTATTCATCTTTATACTTCTGCGGCTCAAAGGGAACGGCCAGGCTGGTGATGAGCTGCTCGGCCAGCCTGAGTTCCTGGTCCTTCAACTGCACCTTATCCGTGGAGATGGATTCGGCCGCGCGGATTTCGTTGGAATAGAACATGGTGTGCAGCGTCATGCCCTTCGAACCCGGACGGATAAAGACGATGTGCTCTCGCTGGTGCATGGTGAGCTTGGCGATGGCCGCATAGCCCGATTCCTGCATGGCCTTCTCGAGCAGCAGGTAGGGCTTCACGCCGGCGTCTTCGGGCGCCAGATAATAGGACGCGTCGTAGTAGACGGGATCGATTTCGTCCAGCTTGACGAACTCCAGGATCTCCATCACCCGGGCCGAGGAGGGCTCGATCTTGTCGAGCTCGTCTTCGTTGAACAGGACGTACTGGTCCTTTTCGTACTCGTAGCCCTTCACGATTTCGTTGCGCTCCACGTGCCGGTTGCACACCGGGCAAAACAAGGGCTGCTTGACGCGCGAATTGCACACTTTGTGGAGTTGGTTGAAGCCGATGCGCTCGCCGCGCGCCGCCGCGGAGATGTGAACGGGCATGGAGATCAGGCCAAACGTGAGATGGCCCTTCCAAACGGTTGATGCCATAGAGACACTCCCTCCCTGACGATTCCCCCACCGCGAGGGCTTTCAGGTTAGCCCGCCCAGCGCGCCAGACGCAACAGGGATGCCGCGAAAGAGGCAAGGCGGCGCAGCCAGTATCGGCTGAGTCGCCATCAACGAAATACCGGCAGTTGCGCCCGCCGCCCTGAGGTTCAACCTCAGACCCAAACTGAGGCTCAAACCCGGTCCGCCCGGCGAGGCCTTCCGGTGCCCTTTCCGTATTATGTTAACCTGCAAAGGCCCCTCAAATAGGCCGTTTTCAGACCATAAAGTGATGCAAATGCCCCGGTTTCGCCCCCGGTTTTGGCAGGAAAACCCGAAATCACAGAAAAACCCCCGAAAGCTGGCGGATCCTCCTCGCGGAAGCGCCCAGCACGCCTTCGCGGCCCCTTCGAGTCAACGCGGGACCCGCCAGAACGCCCTGCGATAGAATGCGGCCCATGGCCCGGCTGGAAGAGTACAAAAAGAAGCGGCGCTTCGACAAAACGCCGGAGCCCGCGGGAGAAGAGCCGCGCCCGGCGAAAGACGACACGTTCGTGGTGCAGAAGCACGCCGCGCGCCGCCTGCACTACGATTTCCGCCTGGAGATTGCCGGCACTCTCAAATCCTGGGCGGTGCCCAAGGGCCCTTCGCAGAGTTCCAACGACAAGCGCCTGGCCGTGATGACCGAAGACCACCCGCTCGAATACGGCGGCTTCGAAGGCAAAATCCCCGAAGGCAACTACGGCGCGGGCACAGTGATGGTGTGGGACCGCGGCACGTATGCCGTGGAGGGCGAAGCCGGCGCGCTCCAACAGCTCGCGCGCGGCGAGCTCAAATTCTCGCTCAACGGGGAAAAGCTGCGCGGCAGCTTCGTCCTCGTAAAGCTGAAGCACAGCGAGAAGGGCAACGAATGGCTGATGATTAAGCACAAAGACGCCGCCGAAGACCATTCGTGGAAGGTGGATGAGCACGACGGCTCCGTGCTCACCGGCCGCACGCTGGAAGAAATCAAGGAAGAATCGCCGCCGAAGCGCGGGAAGAGCCTGCTGTATGCCGCCGAGGTGCAAGGCGCGCGCAAAGCCGCGATGCCGTCGCGGCTGGAGCCGATGCTGGCCACGCTGGGGGACCGCCCGTTCTCTGAGCCCCGCTGGCTTTTCGAAATCAAGTGGGACGGCGTGCGCGCGCTGGCTTGGATTCGCGGCGGAGCACTGACGCTGCGCGCACGCTCCGGTGCAGACGTCACACAGCAGTATCCGGAGCTGGCCGCGCTGCCGAAGTCGTTTGGCGCGGGACAGGCCATCCTCGATGGCGAAATCGTGGCGCTCGACGCGCGCGGTCACAGCGACTTCGAGCTCCTCCAGCAGCGCATGCACGTGCGGCGGCCGCCTGCCGGACTGCTCGCGGAAGTGCCGGTGCTCTACTACATTTTCGACCTGCTCTACTGCGATGGGTACGACCTGCGCGGGTCGCCACTCGTGGAGCGTAAGCAACTGCTCGAGCGGCGATTGCAGGCGTCCGGGGCGTTTCGTCATTCCGATCACCAGGCGGAGCACGGGAAAGAATTGTTCGCCCTGGCGCGCGAGCAGGGCCTCGAAGGGATTGTTGCGAAGCGGGAGGACAGCCTCTACGTTTCCGACCGCAGCACGAACTGGGTGAAGCTGAAAGTGACCACGACGCTCGACGCCGTGGTGGGCGGATGGACCGCGGCGCGCACGGCGGCGATCCCGTTCGGCTCGCTGCTGCTGGGACTGTACGACGGAAAGAAGCTGCGCTTTATCGGCCATGCCGGCAGCGGATTTGACGCGAAAAAGCTGGAGCAGTTGGACGCGAAGATGAAGGAACTGGCCGCGGCGAAGTGTCCCTTCGACGCGGTGCCGGAAACCAATGAGAAAGCGTCGTGGGTTTTGCCGCAGATGGCAGCGCGCGTGAAGTTCGGCGGATGGACGGATGAGAATCGGCTGCGCCATCCCGTCTTCCTGGCGCTGAGCGACAAACGGCCTGCCGACTGCACGTGGGGGAACGATGGCCCGAGTGCCGCCGGCCCTGCCATTCCAGCGAGTGCCCCGGCCGCGGACGCCACGGCCGGCGCCGCTCCTCCCTCTGGCGCTCCCAGCATAGTGCGAGCCACCGTAGCCGGCGGGCCGGTGCTCACCAAAAAAGCGCAGATCGAAGCCGAGCTGTTCAAGGGCCGCGCCGAAAACGTGACCATCGAGCTCGACGGCAAGCGGCTGCGCCTGAGCAATCTGAACAAAATATATTTCCCCGAGCCCGGCTACACCAAGCGCGACCTGCTGGCCTACTACTATCGAATGGCGGATTACGTTTTGCCCTATTTGCGCGAGCGGCCACTGGTGCTGCGGCGCTATCCGGATGGTGTTGGCGGCCAGGCGTTCTTCCAGAAAGACGTGCGGGAGGGCCTGCCCGAGTGGTTTAAGACCACGCCGATCGATTCCGAAGGGCGCGGCGAGACGATTCATTACGCCACGGCAGACGACTGCGCTTCGCTGCTCTATCTCACCAGCCTGGGCTGCATTGACCATAATCCCTGGTCGAGCCGTTACGCCGGCATCGATCATCCGGATTATTTCTTCTTCGATCTGGACCCATCCGACGGCACGGAATTCTCCGTGGTGGTTACGATTGCACGCGCGCTGCTCGAGAAGCTCGAGGAATTACAGGTGGCGGCGTTTGCGAAGACGTCGGGCGCAACGGGAATCCACCTGTATATTCCGGTCGAGCCCGTCTACACATACGAGCAGTTGCGCACGTTTGCGGAGATTGTGGCGCGCACCGTCACCGCCGGGCATACGAACCTGGTGACGAATGAACGGTCCGTGGCCAAGCGGCCGGCGGGGCGCGTGCTGATTGACGTGCAGCAGAATGCCCACGGCCGGCCGCTGGCCGCGCCGTATTGCGTGCGGGCGTTTGCTGCGGCGCCCGTGTCCACTCCCGTGATGGCGCGCGAGCTGCGCGCCGGCCTCGATCCCGCGAAATTGAACATCAAGACTGTTTTCGCGCGCCTCGAAGAGAAGGGAGACCTCTGGGCCGAGTTCTGGAAGCGCAGGCAGACGCTGGACGGTGCGATTGAAAGGCTGAGCGGAAGTGTCGTGACCAAGACGGGCGAGGCGGCGGGAAAGAAGAGGTCCAGAAAGACGTAACCCGGCGGCTGTGATTAAATGCTGCCACGTGGAGGTGGGCGATTCCTGAAACAGGGCGGCTGCTCGCAGGCACGTCTGGATATTCCTACAAAGAGTGGAAAGGGAGTTTTTACCCGGAGAAGCTCCCCGACCGCGAGATGCTGAAGTTTTATGCCGGGAAGTTCTCCACGGTAGAGATCAACCACAGCTTCTACCGCATGCCCACGGAAAACGTGCTGGCAGGCTGGGCGAACAGCGTGCCGGAAGGCTTCAAGTTCGCCCTGAAAGCCAACCAGCAGATCACCCACATCAAGCGGCTGCGCGGCTGCGAAGAAACGCTGAAGCGCTTTCTGGAAGTGGCCAGCGTTCTGAACGACGGCAACCACCTGGGCCCCATCCTGGTGCAGCTCCCTCCCAACTTCAAATTTGACGCGCCGCTGCTCGAGGATTTTCTGGCGCTGCGCCCGCCGGCGTTCCTGTTCGCGTTCGAAGTCCGCCACGCCTCGTGGTACACGGAAGAAACCTACGCGCTGCTGCGCAAGCACCAGACGGCGCTGTGCCTGGCCGAGACGGAAAAGGACACGCCGCTCGAAGTTCTGACGGCGGGATTCACCTACCTGCGCCTGCGCAAAGAGGCCTACACAAAAAAAGACCTGGCCGTATGGCGGAAGCGCATCGAGCTGTGGATGAGCGGTGGCGTGGACGTGTACGCGTACTGCAAACATGAGGATGCCGGAAAAGCGCCGGCCTACGCGCGCGTGCTCCTGGGAGATAAGGATTAACAGCTCGCCCCGGGAATTTTCTACGCGCCCGGGCCGGTTGCTTTTGGCCGTGCACGAATAGGGGAATCCTGCTATTGTGGCGGCCAACCGAGGGGTTCGCGACGGTGGTCCGCCTCGGAATTGATTCGCGCCCAAACGGATCGAAACGGCGTTCCTGCCTGGTCTGAAGAGACAAGAAAGCCGGCCTGGAGGAGAAAACCATGCAACGAATCGCGAAAAATGCCCTTTCGATTGCTGCCGCTGCCCTGCTTGTAACCACGGTGCTCGCAGGCGGCCCCGCGCGCGCCCAAGAGAAGGAAAAGCAGAAACCCGAATACTTCCAGGCGCAGGCCTACGGGCAAGGGACGCAAATGGGCCGGAACTTCAACGTGACCGTAATCATCCAGGAGTATTCGACTGCAGAAGACCAGCAGATTTTGATCAAGGCATTCGAGGCCAAGGGCATGCAGGCCCTTACCAACGTTCTGTACAAGATGAAAACCAAGGGACGGCTGGCCATCACCGGCACTCTCGGCTACGACGTCAGCTACGTGCGCAGCGTTCGCACGGACGAGGGGCGCAGGATCCGGCTGATCACCAATCGTCCGATTAACTTCGCCGAGGCGTGGGAAGACGGGCGTTCGACGGACTACAACCTCTCCGCGCTCGAGCTGAACATCAGCGACGTAAAGGGGAAGAGCGCGGGAACCCTGCTGCCCGCGTGCCAGTTCAAGATAAACAAGGATAAAGAACTGGAAATCGAGGCGTTTCAGAATCCCTGGACGCTTCGCGACGTCATGCAGCGATAAAGGATTTGGATTTATCGCATCGCGGGGACGGGGCGCAAATCCGGGCGCCGGCCTCTCCGCGTAGATTCCTGTCGCGGTTTTTTTGAGATTGAACTAGGATAGCGCCCGCTGGAACCTGAAGACTGCCGCGGACGGCGCTGGCTGCGGCACGGCGAGACCCGGTCGAGAATGCGGCGAACTCACCCACGAGCGACGCTCGGAACCCTCAGCCGGAAAGCCGCGGGCTTTGCCGCTCTGTGCGCTTGTGGCCTGGCGGGTGCGGGCGCGGGCTACGGCGCCACCAATGGCGCCTCGGCGATTCCCAGCATCTTCAAGCCCGATTCCACCCCTGCGGATTCCATCTACACGCTGGCCATTTTTGTGCTGACCATCACTGGTTTGATCTTTGTGGTGGTGGCGGCGCTGCTGGCCTATTCCATGGTGAAGTTTCGAAGGCGCGCGGACGACGACGGCCGCGAGCCTCCCCAGGTGTACGGCAGCAGCCAGGTGGAACTGGCCTGGACCGTGATTCCGGTGCTGATCGTGCTGATCCTGTTTTTCGCCGCGGCGCGGGTCATCCACGCCATCCAGCAGGCGCCAAAACCGCCCGGGGCCATCGAAGTGACTGTGATCGGCCACCAGTTCTGGTGGGAGTACCGCTACCCCAAACTGGGAGTGGTGACGGCAAACGAGCTGCACATTCCCGTCAGCGACCCGGCGCATCCCACGCCCACATTCCTCACGCTGCTTTCCGCGGATACGGACCACAGCTACTGGGTCCCGCAACTGGCCGGAAAGACAGACCTGATTCCCAATCGCGTGAACGAAACGTGGCTGGACCCGCACGAGACCGGGGTTTACCTGGGCCAGTGCGCGCAATATTGCGGCACGCAACACGCCAAGATGTTGCTCGTCGTGTACGTGGAGACGCGCGAGCAGTTCGATAAGTGGATTGCGGAAGAGGCCAAGCCGGCGCATTTAAGCGATGCGGCCGCCGAGGGGCGGCGCGTTTTTGAAACCACGGCCTGCATCAATTGCCATGCCATTTCCGGTACGGTGGCCAACGGCCGCTTCGGTCCGGACCTGACGCACCTGATGAGCCGCAAGACCATCGCTTCCGGCGCGGCGCACAACACTCCGGAAGAGCTGCGCCTGTGGATTCACGACCCGGAAGCCATCAAGCCGGGCTCGCTGATGCCGGCGATGAAGCTGACGGATAAAGAGCTGGACGCGTTGATGGCTTACATGGAATCGCTCGAATGAAAACGCGGGAGCATACTGATGGCGTCTGAATCCATCGCGCTCGGCGCCGTAGCCGGCGAGAGCCGGCCGATTACCGAGCACCTGCACGAGTGGGTGGTGACCGTCGATCACAAGAAGATCGGCCTGATGTACATCGTGTACGCGCTGTTTTTCCTGGTGATCGGCGGGCTGGAAGCCACGGTGATGCGGATCCAGTTGATCGTTCCCCACAATCATTTCGTCTCGCCTCAGGTGTTCAACCGCATGATGACCATGCATGGCACCACGATGATCTTTTTCGTGGCCATGCCCATCCTGTTCGGCATGGGCAATTACCTGGTGCCGCTGATGATCGGAGCGCGCGACATGGCGTTCCCGCGGCTGAATGCCTGGAGCTTCTGGGTAATGGCGTTTGGCGGGTTGCTGCTCTACTTCAGCTTTATCGGTGGCAGCGGTTTGTACGGCGCGGGGAGCGCGCCGGATGTGGGATGGTTCGCCTACGCGCCGCTCACTTCACTTCCCTTCTCGCGCGGGCACAGCACGGACTACTGGACGCTGGCTTTGCTGGTTTCGGGATTCGGGAGCATCGGCACGGCGGTCAACTTTATCGCCACGATCCTGTGCATGCGCTGCAAGGGCATGACGCTGGGCAAAATGCCCCTGCTGGCGTGGATGAACCTGACCATGGCGGGGCTGGTGATCCTGGCCATATCGCCCCTGACGGCCGCGCAGATCATGCTGCTGCTCGACCGCTATTTGGGCGCGCACTTCTTTGACACCCAGGCGGGAGGCTCCGCGGTCATCTGGATGCACTTTTTCTGGATCTTCGGGCACCCCGAAGTCTACGTGCTGATCATTCCCTGCTTCGCCTTCGCGTCGGAAATCATTCCGGTGTTCAGCCGCAAGCCGATCTTCGGGTATCCGGTAATGGTGGGGGCCACCGCGTGCATCGCCTTCGTGAGCCTGAGCGTGTGGGCGCACCACATGTTCACGGTGGGCATGAACTCCTATGCGAACAGTTTCTTTACGTTTTCCACCCTGGTCGTGGGGATCCCGACGGGAATCAAAATCTTCAACTGGATCGGGACCATGTGGGGCGGAAAAATCAGTTTCAAGGCCCCCATGCTTTTCTGCATCGCCTTCCTGTTCCAGTTCCTGATTGCCGGCCTTACCGGAATCATGCTGGCGGCCGCGCCGTTCGATTGGCAACTGGGCAATTCCTATTTCGTGGTCGCCCACTTCCATTACGTGATTGTCGGAGCGATCCTGTTTACGATTTTTGCCGCCTTCTATTACTGGTTCCCCAAGGTGAGCGGGCATATGTACAACGAGGCGCTCGCCAAGCTGCATTTCTGGCTGTTCCTGATCGGCTTCCACCTGACCTTCGATTTCATGCATGTCCCCGGACTTCTGGGCATGCCGCGCCGGATCTACACCTACGAGCCGGGCCGCGGCTGGGACCAGTGGAACCTGATTGTCACCATCGGCGTGTTTTTCCAGATCGCCGGCGTGCTCGTGTTTGTGACGAACCTGCTGTGGTCCTGGTTCAAGGGCCGGGCGGCGGGCAGCGATCCCTGGGACGGCTGGACGCTCGAGTGGTCCACCACCTCGCCTCCGCCGGATTACAACTTCGCCGTCGTTCCCACGGTCTACAGCCGGCGGCCGCTATGGGACCTGAAGCATCCTGAAGATCCCGACTGGAAGTACGAGTAAAGGAGCCTATTTCGTGAGCGAAACTCACGCAGCCTCAACAGCGATGGAACCGGAGTGGGTGCTCCCCTCCCGCGGAACCGTGGGGATCGTCAGCCTGATTGTGGCTGAGTGTGCGATCTTCATGATCTTCGTGGTCGCCTACATTTTCTATATGGGCAAGAGCATCAGCGGGCCGATGCCCAAGGATGTGCTCGAGCTGCCCATCTTCGCCTCCATCTGCCTGCTTTCGAGCAGCCTTACGATCCATTTTGCCGTCGCGGCGCTGCATAAATCCGCCACCGGCGCCTTTAAGGCCTGGTGGTTCGCCACGCTGGCCCTGGGGACCATCTTTATCGTCGAGACCGGCCGCGAGTGGCATCACCTGATCTACGAGAAGGGCCTGAACATCAGCACGAACCTGTTTGGCACCACGTATTACTCGCTGGTCGGATTGCACGCATTCCACGTGATCGTGGGGCTCTGCACCCTGCTGCTGGGCATGGTTCTCGCGCTGCTCGGCAAGGTGCGCGCGGAGCATGCGGAGCGCGCCGAGGTTTTCTCCCTGTACTGGCATTTCGTCGACGGGGTTTGGGTGGTTGTGTTCACCGTGGTCTACATCATCGGCCGCTGAAGAACCTGGAGAGGGTTACGAAAAGGATTTCATGACGCCCGCGGATTCACACTCGGAACACGAGCAGGAGGGCCGCGGCAGCATTTCGCTGCCCGCGCCCACGGCCTGGCCGATCGTGCTCGCCTCCGGCTTCACTCTGCTGTTCGCCGGCCTGGTCACCAGCCCTGCGATGAGTTTTCTGGGCGCGATTCTCACCGTGGTAGGCTGCGCCGGCTGGTTCTGCGAAGTCCTGCCGCACGAAAAGCATCACGCCGTGCCGGTGGCCGCTGAGGAACCCATGATTGCCGTGGCCACGCACCGGGGCGTGGAGCACTTCCCCCTGGCGCCGGAACTGGCGCGCGCCGTGCTCCCCCTCCAGACGTATCCGATCTCGGCGGGAATCAAAGGCGGTCTGGCGGGCAGCGTGGGCATGGCGGTGCTGGCCGTCATGTACGGCGTGCTGAAACAAAAAAGCATCTGGTATCCCATCAATCTTCTCGCGGCCACTGTCTACGGCCAGTCCCAGAACATGCAGGCGGGGCCGGAAGCGCTGTACGGGTTCCACCTGGACGGTTTTCTTCTGGCCTGCGTGATTCACCTGGTCACCTCGCTGCTGGTGGGACTGCTCTACGGCGCCATGCTGCCGATGTTCCCCACGCGCCCCATCCTGCTGGGTGGCGTGATCGCTCCCGTACTCTGGACCGGTTTGCTGCACAGCATTCTGGGCATGCTGAATCCGCTGTTGGTGGACCGCATCGATTGGCGCTGGTTTATCGCCTCACAGTGCGCGTTCGGCATCCTGGCCGGGCTGGTGGTGAAGCGGCAGCATCCCACGCGCACGAAGCAGAAGATTCCCTTTGCGGTGCTCGCGGGAATCGAAGCCCCTGGAACGATGCACGAGCACGAGCGCGGGCAATGATGCAGCCGACGATGAGGTCAACCAAAAAGACGCGTTGGCTCAATTCCGCCATCCTCGGGCTGGCTGTGCTGGCGTTTACGGCCTGCGAGAACTCGCCGGGCAAGCCGCCCGCCGGCCCCGAGGTGATGGACCCAGCCAATGTGGCGGATTTCGGCTTCCTCTACGCGCAGAATTGCGCGGGATGCCACGGAACCGATGGCAAGGGCGGCGCCGCGCTGGCGCTGGCCGATCCCGTCTATCTGGCCGTGGTGGACGACGCGAGGCTCCACAGCGTGAGCGCGAACGGCATTCCCGGCACTTCCATGCCTGCCTTCGCCAAGAGCGCCGGCGGCATGCTGACGGACAAGCAGATCGACATCATCGCCGGCGGCGTCCGGCGCTGGGCCAAGCCGAACGCTTTGAACGGGGCAGCGCCTCCGCCCTACGCGGCCGCGGAGCCCGGCAATGCCGCCCACGGCGCCGGCGTGTATACGGCGTACTGCGCTTCCTGCCACGGCCCAGCGGGGAACGGCGGGCTGAAGGGCAGTTCCATCGTGGATGGATCGTTCCTCGCGCTGCTCACGGATCAAGAGTTGCGCACGCTGGTGATCGTGGGACGCCCGGAACTCGGCGCGCCCGACTGG
>DATFZR010000046.1:0-15367 GCA_035314265.1 Candidatus Acidiferrales bacterium | reverse complement strand
ACGATCCGGACCGCGTTTTTGCATCGGGCGGGGCATTGGAAGCGGCTCTCGATGCGAAGAAAGCGGGGAAAGTCCGGTTCATTGGGTTCACTGGGCATAAGAACCCCGACATCCATATGAAGATGCTCGACACGGCCGCGATCCATCAATTTCGTTTCGACACCGTCCAGATGCCGCTGAACGTTATGGACGCGCACTACGACAGCTTCGAAAAGAAGGTCTTGCCAGTGCTCACGAAGAACGATATCGGCGTGCTCGGCATGAAGCCAATGGGCGACCACATCATCCTGGAAAGCAAGACGGTAACTCCAATCGAATGTCTGCACTACGCGATGAATCTACCCACCAGCGTGGTGATCACCGGATGTGACTCGATGCAGATACTAAACCAGGCGCTAGACGCCGCGCGGAGCTTCCGACCAATGAACTCAAGTGAGGTTGCAACGCTGCTCGCAAAGACCACTCAGGCAGCACAGGCTGGAAGATACGAGCTATACAAAACCACGCACACCTTCGACGGGACTTACCAGAATCCGCAATGGCTCGGATGACTCGCGGGGCGTAAGGCCGCTGGGCGGTTGATTGTACGAGCGAGTGGGGTGCGGGCAAATCAAGGCTCTCTAGCAGGAGGGAAATGCAGTGCCTTTTCTTCGAGTTGATGCCTACGAAGGCCGCAGCAAGGAGCAGGTCAAGGAACTTCTTGACGCGATCCACCGGGCCATCCTGTCGGCCTTTGGCGTACCTCTCCGTGATCGCTACCAGGTTTATCAGGAACACTCCGAATCGAACTTCATCGTTCAGGACACCGGACTCGGTATCGATCACACCAAAAATGTTGTCTTCATTGGGATCACCAGCAGACAAAGAACCGAAGCACAGAAGACAACCCTATATACAAAGCTGGTTGAGGAATTGAAGACCTGCGGTATCGAACAGAATGACATCGTCGTCGCCATTGTCATCAATTCGGATGCAGATTGGAGCTTCGGCAACGGACGCGCACAGTTCCTGACGGGCGAACTCTAGCTGCACTTCGTCTGCAGGGCCCGGAGCAACTGGCCCCCGTGATCGGCATGGAAGCATACAGGCTGATTGCGGTGGCTGTGAATTCGCTTGTTTTCTGACTTCTTCTACGGGAACAAGACACCTTGTGCCATGGCGCTCAATTTCACGATCGAACGACAAATCACCGCGAACACGGGCGAGCCCGAGGTACGTCGGGACACGCGTCCCGGCGGGCGCGCCAAACCCTTCTGCGTTTCTGACCGGCGTGGTGACGAGGGTAAATGGTCCCTTGAGCTCAACGCTCCGGATTAGATGCCTGATCCAGAGAGTCTTCCAATGACGATTCCGATCAAATACGTCACCGCCCCTTCGACTGCACCCACGAGAGTCATTTCCAGTCCGCTTGACCACCATGAACGGATCGTAATCAGCGATTTGGCGGCCCCGACGGTGCTTCATACGTTTGGTATCCCGTCATCTCAGCCTGCCAATTGCTTTGCAGAATGCTGAGGACTTCTGAGCGTTTGTTGGCGTTCTGGCTGGAAAGGGGGCCCGGAGGAGTTGGCGCTCATGTGGGGACCTCCTATGGTCCAGTGCGATTCTTTGCCCAGAAGCTACTTCGCGGCTTGCGGACTGCGCGGCTTATAGCCGTCGGTCAGGGTCTTCAGAAAAGAAACGAGCGCATCTTCTTCCTGGTCCGTCAGCTTAAGGTTGCCGAGTTGTCGTTTGTTCAGGTTGTTTGAGTCCTCGGGTGCCGGCCAGCACGTGACCTTCTCGCCGGGATCAGCTGCCGCGCACCTGGGCAGAACGTCCCGCGTGTTGTAGAAGCGCACCACCTCTTTCAGGCTCTTGAAGTAGCCATTGTGCATGTAGGCCTTCACAAATTCGGGCCTCGGACGCATGTCCACATTGCGCAAGGTTGGTACCTGGAACTTCGCGTCGAACTTCGGCGCGAGTTTAATCCATTCGGAATCGGGATTCAGCTGACCGCTGTCGCTTTGCAGCGTGCGCAGGAAGGATCCGACCCCCGTATCGATGTACGCCATCCCGGAGGGGTTGGGTGTGTAGCCGCGTTCGTCGGGCTTTTCCTCGTAATAGAGTTGTAATCCCGGATTTCTGGGGATGCCCAAATTGCTGGCCGTAAAGTCCGTGAAGAGGGGCTCTTCTCCGGGCCCGCCATCGCGGTGACACTCGTTGCATCGCGCCTTGCTGCGGAACAGTTCATAGCCCAGTTTTTCCTGCGGCGTGAATTGGTCCTTTCCGGCCTGCACGTAATCGTATTTCGACGTGAAGGGACTCACCTCGGGTGAAAACTCGTAAGCGGAAACTGCCAACCCGAAGTCGTCATATACGCGGTCGGCCCGCGTCCGGTCTGCCCCGCTGAGATGGACCGGGCGCGGATTATTCGCGCGAGGCGGCCCCGGAGTCGCACAGACTGTTTCCACGTCGGGTGGCCACTGGATGGTGAATGAGTCCCTCCCCCACACCTTCTCAAAGAGCTTGCGATAGGGAGCCTGGGAAAGGCGGTACGCAACACAAGCCGAATCCGGCAAGCCCATTTCTACCGGATTCGTCGGCGGTCCCTGAGCTTGTTCGGCGCTGGGGTTCTGCAGGCGGTAGCCGCTCGCGCGCATATCCCAGAAATTCCCGCCAACAAAGTCACCCTGGAGGGCGTTGTAATGGAGTACCGGCGCGAAGGGCGCGTACATATAGCTCTGCGGCTTTCGATTGCTGAACCGCGTCCGCACCGATCCGGGATACGACACGGTTGTCAGATTCAAGGATTGAATCGGCCCGGTGAATCCTGTCTCGGGCGTGTGACAGAAACTACACGCCTCGTTCTGATTGACCGAGAGATGCTTGTCGAACAGCAGTAACTTCCCCAGGGTGCGGACCTGCCCCTGGCGATCGAGCGCGGTGTGTTCCATCTGGCTAAGAGTGTGGGCCTCGATCCGATCGATGTCGGCAACGACCCGCTCCACATCCTGACCGAACGAGGAAGGCATCTGACCGCCGAGGTTGCTCGGTGTTCTTGCTTCGCCGGAAATGGCTGCACCATTTGGCGGTTTACTCGCCGCAGAGATTAAGAGCGCGCCGAATGCGAGAAGACCGGATAGCGGTACGGTGAAATTGCGATTGCCCATGGGCTGCCCCGTCAATGCTGTTTGAGCCGATGGCGAACAGAATCGGAGGCGAGGTTAACACAATCATGAAAGGCGGAGGGACACTCCAGATCGTCTCAATGCCTCAAGAAAGGGCTGTCATAGAAACGTAATAGTAATCGCGATGAATCGCGGCAAAGTGCGAAAGAAAGGTGAACAAAGAAGGAGAAAGTGACTCGTCCCGTTTCATCGCACGAGAAGTGGCAACGTTCGGGCCAGGGCCAGGGCTTTGATTCACGGCAAGATGTTTATCCAATGAGGAAACGCGCCGGACCAGTGCGTCAAGTTCCGGGGAAGCGCAGCCGATAAGAGAAGGTGTCGGGAAGCGAGGGAGCTTCTCCCGCTGCTGAAAGGGTTCGAAACTCGCGCGGAGCCTCCCGCGCAGTGTGATCGTGGGGGGGTGGAAGAGTTGGACAATTCGGGTGAGGGATCGGTGCGCACGAATGAATTCGAGGGCTCGCAAACCCTGATCGTGTCGATCTTCAGCCGGTTTTGTGCGGTGCCACTTCGTTGGGTCAAAGAAATCATGCGCCCCCTTCCGATCGAGCCGGTGGCTGGCGCCCCTTCGTTTGTGCCTGGACTGTCGATCATCCGCGGACTCACGACTCCGGTTGTAGACCTGGGGAGCGTCCTGGGCACACCCAGTGGCTTGCGAGGCCGTTTCGTTGTGGTGCGAACCGGCGACCGGCAAGTGGCACTGTCGGTGGGCCACGTGGAGGGAATCCGCCTGCTCGATCGAGCGACGCTGGAAAAACTGCCCCCCCTTCTCGGGAATGCTGCCGGGGAGATCGTGGAAGCCATCGGCACGCTGGACACACATTTCCTGGTGGTCCTGCAGGCGGGGTGGGAACTGCCAAGTGAGGTGTGGAGCGCGGTGGACCAAAAGCGAGCCGCTCGATGAGGGCCGCCGTGGAAGCCGGAGTGGTGGAGCGCTTTCGCTCTGCCGTAGCGCAGCGCCTCGGACTGCACTTCGAGGATGCCAAACTGGGCTTCCTGGCGGAAGTGCTCGACCGGCGGCTGGAAGCCACTGATTGCGAATCCTATTCCTCCTACCGCTGGCGGCTGGAGCGTGCCGGGCGAGCGCAGGAGGAACTGCGCGCGCTGGCAGCGGAGCTGACCGTGGGAGAAACCTATTTCTTCCGCTACGCGGATCACTTCCGCGCATTTGCGGAGGTTGTGATGCCCGGCTTGCTGAAGGCGCGGGGCGCGGACTCTGAAAGGCGGCGGAGCCTGCGCGTGCTCTCCGCGGGATGCGCTTCCGGCGAGGAGGCCTACTCGCTGGCGATGGTATTGCGTGAGCATCTGCCGGAAGCGACTGCGGCGGATGCCGGAATCCACGGCATTGACGTGAATGCGGCGGCACTGGCGAAGGCCATGCGGGGGCGGTATGCGGCGTGGTCGCTTCGGGAGACTCCGACGAATCTGCAGGCGAAGTATTTCCAGGCAGAGGGGCGGGACTTCCTGCTCGATCCGGCGGTGCGCGCGGGCGTGACGTTTGAAGAGCGCAACCTGGTAGATGCGGATCCGCTGTTCTGGCAGCGCGAGGCGTTTGACGTGGTGTTCTGCCGCAACGTGATCATGTATCTCGAGCCGGAAGCGGCGCGCGGGGTGGTGGCGCGGATCGCGGAGTCGCTGTCGCCGGGCGGTTTCCTGTTCCTGGGGCATGCGGAAACGCTTCGGGGCATCTCGCAGGATTTTCACCTTCGGCACACTCACGATACGTTCTATTACCAGCGCCGGAGGCCGGGCGAGGGTGCCGCGATGACCACTGTGCTCTGCGCGCCGGGCGAGCCGGAAGGGCTGGAGGGATTTCACGTGGCCCCCCTATCCTCCGGCGATTCGTGGTTCGAGACCATTCAACGTGCGTCGGAGCGCGTGGCCTGCCTGACGGCATGCGGGAATGGGGCGGCGGCCGCGGGAGCAGCCCACGCGGCGGAGGCGCAGGCGAAGCGCGTGGCCGCGTGGAGCAACCGTGCGGCCATCGAACTCGTTCGCGAAGAGAGATTTGCGGAGGCGCGGGACGTGCTGCGCGAGCTTCCGTCAGAGGCGCGGAGCGACCCGGACACGCACCTATTGCTGGCGGCAGTGCTGACCAACAGCGACGATCTGGTGGAGGCCGAAAGCGTGTGCCGGGAGGTGCTGCGCCTGGATGAATTGAACTCGGGGGCACACTACCTGATGGCGCTTTGCCGTGAGCGCGTGGGCGACCCGGCCGGCGCGGCGGAACATGACCGCGCGGCGATCTATCTGGATGAATCGTTCGCGATGCCCCACCTGCACCTCGGGCTGGTGGCGAAACGGTCGAGGGACGTGGAGACGGCGCGGCGCGAGCTGAAGCGGGCGCTGGCGCTGCTGGGGCGGGAGGACGCCTCGCGGATACTGCTGTTCGGCGGCGGTTTCAGCCGCGAGGCGCTGGCGGAGTTCTGCCGCGCTGAGCTGCGCGCCTGCGACGGTGGGACATGAGCGAGACGCCCACGAGCGGCGGCAGCAGCAGAGCCGCTGAGCTGCGCGAGGCGTTCGACCGGGCGCGCGCGCTGCCGTTTGCTTCCGGGGAGGCGGAGCAAATGGAGAGCCTGCTGGCCATACGGCTGGGGGGTGAGCCGCACGCCATCCGTGTGAGCGAGATTGCCGCGCTGGCGCGGGGCCGAAAAATCGAGCCGGTTCCCGGGGGCATGCCGGAACTGCTGGGGATCGCGGGGATGCGGGGCGAGATCGTTCCGGTGTACAGCCTGGCGGCGCTGGTGGGACACGGGCGGGAGGCGGGCGAGGCGGCGTGGCTGGTGCTCTGCGGGGGTGAGGAGCGGGTGGGGTTCGCCTTCCACGATTTTGAAGGCCATCTGCGCGTTCCTCTTGCGCAACTTTGCGCGGCGGGCGAGCGCGATGCCGGCCGTGACCAACTGGAGCATGTCGTGCGCGCGGAGGGTTCCGTCCGCACCGTGGTGAGCCTTTCACAGCTTTTGAGCGCCATCCGGACGCGTTGCCGCCCCGGCGGAGGCTCGAAGGAGAGATGACATGTGGACATTCGGAAGAAAGATCGCCGCGGGATTCGCCGTTTCGTTCGTCTTGCTGGTGGGAATCGGCGGCGTGTCCTACAGCAGTATCAGCGCGCTGATGCGGACCAGCTACCGGGTGGCGCACACGCACGAGGTGCTGGAGCACACCAGCACGCTGCTCAGCTATGTGAAGGACGAGGAAACGGGCCAGCGCGGATATGTGATCACCGGCGATGAAGCGTACCTGGAGCCCTACCAGGGAGGACTGGCGGGAGCGGCGAAAACCCTGAAGGACCTGCGCCAGCTGACCGCGGACGAGCCGAACCAGCAGAAACGGCTCGACGAACTCGAGCCGGTGGTCGTCGCGAAGCAGGACGAGCTGAAGCGCACCATAGATCTGCGCAGAAAGGGGGACGTGGCGCAGACCGTAAAAGTGGTGACCGAGGGCGAAGGGAAAAAAACCATGGACCAGATCCGCGGCATCCTGGGGCAGATGGAGCGGGACGAGCGCGACCTGCTGCGGCAGCGGGGCGAGGAGGCCGAGTCGGCGGCGAGCGCCGCGAGGGCTACCATCCTGTGGGGCACGGTCGTGTGCCTGCTGTTCGTGACGGCGACGGCGTTCCTGATCACGCGCTCGCTGAGCGGGCAGATTGGGGCCGCGGTGCGGCACATGCAGAGCTCTTCGGCTGAGCTGCAAACGGCGGCCGCGCAGCAGGCCTCCGGAGCGCGGGAATCATCCACGGCTATGAACGAGATCACCACGACGATCAGCGAGTTGCTGGCCACCTCGCGGCAGATCGCGGATAGCGCGCAGCGCGTGGCGCACGTGGCGGGAGAAACGTCGTCGGCGGCGCGGGCCGGCGACCTGACCGCGCAGAAAACGCACGAATCGGTAAATGGCATCCGGAGGCAGGTGGACCTGATCGTGACCCACATGCTGGACTTGGGGAAGAAGTCGCAGCAGATAGGCGGCATCCTGGAAATCATCAACGAACTCGCGGAGCAAACCAACATCCTGGCCATCAACGCCACCATCGAAGCGGCGGGAGCGGGAGACGCCGGGAAACGGTTTGCCGTGGTGGCCGAGGAAATCCGCAAGCTGGCGGACCGCGTGGGCGGCTCCACGAAGGAAATCCGCGCCCTGATCGAGGAAATCCGCGCGGCGGTGAACACCACGGTGATGGCCACGGAAGGCGGCACGAAGGTGGTGGACTTCGGCGCCAAGCAGTTTGTGGAGGTGACCGCGGCACTGAACCGGATTTCCGGCCTGCTCGAGACCACCACCCAGGCCGCGCGGGAGATCGAGTTGAGCACCAAGCAGCAGGCCACCGCGGTCGAGCAGGTCAACCTGGCCGTTTCCAATGTGGCCAAGGCGGCGCAGGAAACGGAGGCGAGCACCACGCAAACCCTCCAGACGGCTACGCAGCTCAGCGGACTCTCGCGGGAGCTGACGCGGCTGATCCAGCCGACGGCGAACGCATAGCGGCGGGAACGAGCGGATAGAGAATGGCCAAAGATCTTTACCAATATTACCGGATGGAAGCGCGCGAGCTCGTCGAGGGCTTGAACCAGGGCGTGCTGGAGCTGGAGCGGGGCGGCAGCGCAAAGAGCGTGGTTGGCCGGCTGCTGCGGCTGGCGCATACGCTGAAGGGGGCGTCCCGGGTGGTGAAGCAGCCGGGAATCGCCGAGCTGGCCCACGCGCTGGAAGACACGTTTGCGCCCCACCGGGAACTGGCGGGCGCGGTCCCCCGGCCGGCCCTGGATCAGGCTCTGGGGCTGCTCGAGAGCATTTCCGCAAAGATCGGCGGGCTCGACGGTGCGCCCGTGGAGGCGGGCGGCGAGACGCCGCGATCGCCGGCCAGCGAGAAATTTTTCGAGGCCGTGCGGGTGGAGGTCGCGGAGGTGGACGCGCTGCTGCGGGGCGTCCACGAAGCGTCCGTGCAACTCGCCGCGCTGCGGCGAAGCGCCGGAGAGATCGGCCGCGCCCGCGAATCGGCCGCGAACCTGGCGGAAAGCCTGGAGCAGCAGGCGCGGAGCGGAAACGGAGAAATCGGGAGCTACGGGAAATCTGCGGCGGGCGCCGGCCAGAAAATGCGCGCGCGCGCGGGAGACCTTTTGAGCCGCCTGGAAGCCCTGGAGCGCAGCTTGGCGGCGGGAATGGACCGGGCAGAAGGGGAACTCGCGCGGGTGCGCGACGCTTCCGGGCGGCTGCGGCTGCTGCCGGCGGCGAGCGTGTTTGCGTCGCTCGAGCGCGCCGTGCGGGACGCCGCGCGCGCTCTCCAGAAAGACGCGACGTTCCAAACCTTCGGCGGCGAGCAGCGGCTGGACGCGCATGTGCTCGGGGCCATGCGGGACGCGCTGCTGCACGTGGTGCGCAACGCGGTGGCGCATGGGATCGAGCCGCGGGAGGAGCGCGCCGCGGCGGGCAAACCCGCAGCGGGGAGGATCGAATTGCGCGTGGAGCGCCGCGGGTCGCGCATGGCCTTCCTGTGCCGCGACGATGGACGGGGCATCGACGTCGAAGCGGTGCGGCGCGCGGCCGTGCGCCGCGGGAGTGTCTCCGCGGCGGATGCGGCGTCGCTGGGCGCGACGGAAGTGGTGCGCATGGTGCTGCGCGGCGGGGTGACCACCGCGCGGGCGGTCGACGAGGTATCCGGCCGAGGGATCGGCCTGGACGTGGTGCGGGAGACCGTGGCGCGGCTGAACGGCGAGGTGGACATCCGTAGCGAGCTGGGACAGGGCACGTCCATCGAGATGTACGTGCCGATTTCGCGCGCGTCGCTGGCGTCGATGGAAGTCGAGGCGGGGAGCGTGATAGCCGCCCTTCCGCTCGACGCGGTGCTGCAGGTGCTGCGGATCGAGGAGAGCGATATCGCGCGCACCGGGGAGCGGGAATCCATCGTGTTCGGCGGGAGGGTCATTCCGTTCACGCCGCTCGTGGCGGCGCTGGGAAAGCCGGCGCCGGGAGAACGAAAGCGGGCGGTGAAGTGCGCGATTGTGCTGGAGGCCGGCGCCGGGATGGCCGCTTTCGGAGTGGACCGCGTGCGCGGCGTGAACCACGTGATCGTGCGGCCCCTGCCTGCGCTGGCGCCTGCCGGAGCGGTGGTGGCCGGGGCGGCGCTGGACGCCGAAGGCAATCCGCAACTGGTGCTGGATGCGGAAGGGCTGGTGGCCGCCGCCGGGTCGGGAGCCGCACGAAACGTGGAGTCTGCCGCGCCGCAGCGGGCCCCGGTGCTGGTGATTGATGATTCGCTGACCACACGCATGCTCGAACAGAACATTCTGGAATCGGCGGGCTACGAGGTGGACGTGGCCACATCCGCCGAGGAGGGCCTGGGAAAGGCGCGCGACAAACAGTATTCGCTCTTCCTGGTGGACGTGGAGATGCCCGGGATGGACGGGTTCGAATTCGTGTCGCGGACGCAGGCGGACGCGGCGCTGCGGAAGGTGCCGTCCATTCTGGTGACCTCGCGGAGCGCGGCGGAGGACCGGCGGCGCGGGGCACAGGCCGGGGCGCGGGACTACATCCTGAAAGGCGAGTTCGACCAGGCCTATTTGCTGCAGAAAATACGCGAGCTGGCCGGATAGACCGATGGCAAAGATACGCGTGCTCGTGGTGGAGGATTCGCTGACGACGCGAAAGCACCTCGTGGAGGTGCTCGGCGCGGATCCGGAGATCGAGGTGGCGGGAGAAGCGGAGGACGGGCGGCAGGCCATCGACCTGTGCCGGGCATTGCGTCCCGACGTCATGACTCTGGACCTGATGCTTCCGGTGATGAGCGGCCTGGGAGTGACTGAGTACGTGATGGCCTACTGCCCCACGCCGATCCTGATCGTTTCCGCGTCGCTCAATCGCGGCGAGCTGTACAAAACCTACGACGCGCTGGCGGCCGGCGCGGTGGACGTGCTGGAAAAACCTTCGGGGGAGGAGAGCGGCGACGGCTGGCGGGAGAAACTGATTTCCACGGTGAAACTCGTGGCCAGGATCAGAGTGATCACGCATATCCGCGCGCGGCTGGCACCGGCGGCGGGGCGCGCGGCGAATGGCGCGGCAGAAGCGGAGGCCGGCAACGGGCGGCGGGCGCCGCGGGTGATCGCCATTGGCGCCTCCACGGGCGGGCCGGGGGCCATCGTGGAAATCCTGCGCGGCCTGCCGAAAGACTTTGCGGTTCCCATTCTGCTGGTGCTGCACATCGGCGCGCCGTTCAGCGCGTCGTTTGCGGACTGGCTGGACGGGCAGTCGGAGTTGCGGGTGCGGGAGGCGCGCGACGGCGAGCCGCTGCCCGCGCTGGGGCAGGCAGGAGTGATCATGGCTCCCGCAGGCCGGCACCTCGTGGTGCAGCAGGAGCGGCTGCGCCTGACGGATGGAGCGGAGAGGAATTCCTGCCGGCCGTCGGTGGACGTGCTGTTTGAATCGCTGGCACGCGAACGGGGCGCGGAGACCGTGGCGTGCCTGCTCACCGGGATGGGCCGCGATGGCGCCGCGGGCCTGCTCGAGTTACGGCGCGCCGGTGCCCGCACGATCGCCCAGGACCAGGCCTCGTCCGTCGTTTTCGGAATGCCGCGGGAGGCCATCGAGCGCGGGGCGGCGGAACTCGTGCTGCCGCTGGGAGAAATCGGACGCGCCCTGGTGACGGCCGCTGCTGCCGCGGCCATGGAATCGAAGAGGAAAACATGAAGGCCCGCGTCCTGATCGTCGACGACAGCATTACCGTGCGCATGGACCTGGCCGAGGCGTTTGAAGCTGCCGGCATCCCGCATACGCTCTGCTCGACGGCAGAGGAATGCCGGCAGGCGCTGGCCGGCGGGCCGTTTGCCATCATCATCCTGGACGTGCTGCTGCCCGATGGTGACGGGATCGAGCTGCTGCGGGAGATTCGAAGCGGGGGGACGGCGGCGGAGACGCCCGTAATGCTGCTTTCCTCCGAGGCGGAAGTGCGCGACCGCGTGCGCGGGCTGAGGACCGGCGCCGATGAATACATCGGCAAACCGTACGACCGCACCTACGTCGTGGCGCGTGCGCGGGAGCTTCTGCGCAAACAGGAGCCCGCCGCCGCTGCGGCGGCGCAGGCGTCTATCCTGGTGATTGACGACAGCGTGACCTTCCGGGAGCAGTTGAAGGCCGCTCTGGAAGCGAGCGGATACACGGTGCTGACCGCCGAAACCGGCGAGGAGGGGCTGCGCGTGGCCAGTGACGCGCGTCCCGCGGCCATCGTCGTGGATGGCGTGATGCCGGGAATCGACGGGGCCACGGTGATCCGCCGGGTTCGCGCCGATGCGGCTCTAAGGCGCACGCCGTGCATCCTGCTGACCGCGTCGGAAGAGCGCAGCGGCGAACTGCGGGCGCTCGATGCCGGAGCCGATTCCTACGTGCGCAAAGAGGAGAACGTCGGCGTGATCCTCGCGCGCGTGGGAGCAGTGCTCCGGTCGGCCGGAGCGCCCTCCGCCGTGCGTCCCACGGCGAGCCTGCTGGGGCCCAAGAAAATCCTGGCGGTGGACGACAGCCTCACGTATCTGCACCAAGCCGCGGCGCAGCTCCGCGAAGATGGCTACGAGGTGATCACGGCGCACTCGGGCGAGGAGGCCCTCGAGCTGCTGGCGGTGCAATCAGTGGACTGCATCCTGCTCGACCTGATCATGCCCGGGCTTTCCGGGCAAGAAACCTGCCGGCGCATCAAAGGCTCCACCTTGTGGCGGGACATTCCCCTGATTATGCACACTGCGATCGAGGAGCAGTCCACCATGATCGAGGGGATCAACGCCGGCGCCGACGACTACATTGCAAAATCGAGCGAGCTCGAAGTGCTGCGCGCCCGCGTGCGGGCGCAGCTCCGGCGAAAGCAGTTCGAGGACGAGAACCGCAGCATCCGCGAGCAGCTCCTGCAAAAGGAACTGGAGGTGGCGGCGGCGAACTCCGCGCGGGCGCTGGCGGAGACGCGCGCCGCGTTTGTGGAGGAGCTGGAGCGAAAGAACCGCGAGCTGGAGGCGTTCAGCTATTCGGTGTCGCACGATCTGCGCGCGCCCTTGCGAACGATTGACGGCTTCAGCCAGCTGTTGATCGAAGACTATCGGGAGCGCTTGGACGAGCAGGGTCGCGCGCATCTTGCCCGCCTGCGGCGCGCGGCACAGCGCATGGGAGAGCTGATTGACGACTTGCTGCTGCTTTCGCGCGTGACGCGCGCAGACCTGAACCGCGATCGAGTGGACCTATCGGCAATCGCACGCACCGTGGTGGAAGAATTGCAGAGTAAGGATCCCCGCCAGCGCGTTTCTGTGAGCATTGAAGAGCACATGGTAGCGGAAGCCGACCAGCGGCTGCTTCGAGTGGCCCTGGACAACCTGATCGGAAACGCGTGGAAATTCACCCGCAATGCCGCGGAGCCAAGCATCGCAGTCGGCGTGGACCCGGGCAAGAACGGCCCGGAGTTTTTCATCCGTGATAACGGCGCGGGCTTTGATATGAAGTTTGCCGCCAATCTCTTTCGGCCGTTCTGCCGCATGCACAGCGAAGCCGAGTTCCCCGGAACGGGGATCGGACTCGCCACGGTGCACCGCATCGTGGACCGTCACGGCGGGCGCATCTGGGCAGAGGGGGCGGTGGGGAAGGGGGCAGCTTTTTATTTCACCCTTCCTGCCCCGAAACTGAACTGGGAAGTTTGACGCGATCGAAATCAGTACAGCACTCCTTCGTTTTCGCAGAACGCCTGCGCCGGAGTCGCCGCCAGTTGCGGCAAAATAGGGGCTTCCCGTTGCCTGTCAGTATTGACAGTATTCCGGAACGCTCGCAGCCCTTAACCTTTGTGACTGCTCGTGTTGTCAGAGGCCACTCGCGGTTTACCGTTGGATGCGGTCCAGTCCATGGGAAAGGGGACGAGTACGCTTTCCCTGGGCCCCGCTTCCCACAGGCTGACCAGTTGAGCAAACAAAGAGTATTGCTGGCAGATGACCATCCGAGCGTCCCGGAGATGGTGGCAACTCTCCTTCAGCCCACTTTTGAGGTTGTGGGAACGGTGGGCGATGGGAAGGCATTGTTGGAAGCCGCCGCGAGGCTCGAGCCCGACGTCATCCTTACCGATATCTCCATGCCCATACTCAACGGCATCGAAGCCGCGAACCAGTTGGGCGAGTCCAGCTGCAAGTCGAAAATCGTATTCCTCACGGTTCATACGGATCCGGATTTCATCACCGCCTGCCTGGCCACGCGCGCTTTGGGATACGTAGTCAAGTCACACATGGCCACGGACCTCCTCCCTGCCATTCAAGCGGCCCTTGCCGGCCGCGTCTTCGTATCTCCGAGTCTCCGCTACACAAATTGAGCCCGGGGCTGGCGCTGCAAAAACCGTCAAGACTGCCAGTCCGAGCATGATAGGAAGTCCGGGGAAGCGTGCTGCCTTCGAAGAGGTGAAAAAGGAAGTCAGCCTGCCGATTAAGTCACGAGGATTCGGTTCTTGATGGCAAAATGGATCAGCTCGGCACTCGTCTTGAGCCCCAGTTTCTCCATGATGCGGTATTTGTGAAAGGCTACGGTCCGCGGCGTAACGTCCAGAGAATCCGCGGTTTCCTTCATGGATTTCCCCTCAGCCAGGAGCTGCATCACTTCCCGCTGGCGATTGGTCAGGGTTTTCCTGCGAGCCCAGCCCTGAGGACTTCGAATAAAAGACTTTTCCATCCCCCGCGCGATTTGGGGGGTGATGTGAGATTCTCCTTTGAGCGCGTCCTGGATGGCGCGGAAGAGTTCCGAGGCAGCGGATTTCTTCAGCAGGTATGCCGATGCCCCGCAGCGCATGGCCTCGGCGGCCAGGTCCGGGTCTTCGTTCATGGTCAAGAAGATCAACTTGGCTGCGGGCAGCAGTTCCTTCAGTCGCCGGCCGGCCTCCAGGCCGTTCAGCAGAGGCATGCTGATGTCGAGAACGATTACGTCCGGTTTCAGTGCCGGGGCCTCATTCAGCAGCTTCCGTCCGTCGCCCACCGCGCCCACGATCTCGCATCGTCCTTCCAGCAGCTTGCGGAACGCATCGAGCAGCATGGCATGGTCATCGGCCAGCATTACACGTGGAAGCGTCATGGATTCCTCCGGGGTTCAAGCCGCCGTCTGTTTCGTTTTTCCTTCGTTTGTGGACTCCCCTTTGGCTGCGGAAAGAGGCACTTGAGCGCGGATTCGAGTGCCGCGCAACGGCTGCGACTCCACGGCCAGGCGGCCGCCCACGAGCCGGAGCCGCTCGCGCATGCTGATCAGGCCCAAGCCGCCTTTGCCTGCCGGGGATTCCGTGTCAAACCCGACTCCGCGGTCGGAGACGCACAGCTCAATGCGATCCCCATCACCGGATAATTCCACGCCGGCTTCCGCTGCCCGGCTGTGCTTGAGCGCGTTTCTCAAAGCTTCCTGCACGATCCGGAAGATGCAGAGCTTCACATCCTTTGGGATCTCTGCATGGACGCCACGATGTTCGAGCCGGATATTCAGGCCAAACTGCTTGGAGAATTCTTTGCAGTAGCCTTCCACAGCGGACACCAGGCCCAGCGCATCCAGCTTCGAAGGATGAAGCTCGTGGGACAGATTGTGGATATCAGAGGAAACCTCCGCGGCGGTCGCGGCGATCTTCCGCAGTTGCTGCATGGCTTCGGGCGGAAGCCCGGGCATGCTCAGCTCGAATTGCTCGAGGCCAATCTCCAGGAGCGCCATCCGTTGGCTCAGATCGTCGTGCAGTTCCCGGGCGATACGGGCCCGCTCCTCCTCCTGAGCCGCGATCAGACGCCCGCCCATATTCAGAAGCGCCTCTTCGGAAAGCTTGCGGTCGGTGATATCTATGGCCACACCGATGTAGCCCCGAAACTTGTCATCGGCTTCGAATCTCGGAACACCGGAATCCACAACCCAGCGGTATTGGCCGTCATGGCGGCGGAGTCTGTATTCCATCTGAAAACTCTTGCGGGCATCAAACGCGACCAAGTACGTTCCTAGACAACGCTCCATATCCTCCGGATGAACGCCCGAGGCCCAGCCATCCCCCAACTCATCCTGCAATGCGCGGCCCGTGAAGTTCAGCCAGCCCTCGTTGAAGAACGTGCACAGCTTATCCGTACCGGCCATCCAGATCATCACCGGGGCCGAATTTGCCACGGAGCGGAAGCGCTGCTCGCTCTCCCGCAGTGCCTGCTCGGCCGCCTTCCGTTCGGTAATGTCGACAATGGTGCACAGGATTCGGG
>DATFZR010000045.1:0-4581 GCA_035314265.1 Candidatus Acidiferrales bacterium | reverse complement strand
TCGAAAACCCCCCGAAATACCCCCTCTTTCGACGCAAAAAAGCACCCCCAAACGCCCTTCCGGCCCGGTTTGCGCATTCATGGCAACGCACGGCCATCAGTGCGACAATCCCTCCCGGTAGCCCTTCGTGACCAATCCCCTGCTGCATCGTTATAGACAGATGAAACGCTCACCGAGGCGCCCGCCGAGGTCCTGGCAATGATCGCGAGATTGCGCGCGCGCCCCGAGTGGCAGTTCTTCGCCTTTTTGCCCAGGGCCAGCCGTTCTCTCACCTTCGCCTGGTGGACGATGCTTCTGCTGCGCGGCCTGCTCCCCGCTCTCTTCGCCATCGCCATGGGAATTCTGGTAGGCGCGGTCGGACGCGCCGCTCCGCTCGCTGCGCCCTTGGCCCTCGCGGGAATTGTCTTTGTTCTCCTGCAAGTCTCTTCGCCGCTGCATCACGTGGTCGGCACCAACCTCGGCAGCCAGTCCGCCGCGCGACTCTACGACGATCTCACCGCGGCCTGCGTCCGCCCGCCCGGCATGGCGCACCTCGAAGACCCGCGCCTCACCACGGACCTCGCCATGGCGCGCGACTTCGATCTGGCCATCACCGGCCCGCCGCTCTCCATCTGCATGGACTTCATGGCCGGCGAAATGGTGCAAATGGTGAGCGGCATCGCTTCCGCGATCGTGCTGGCCGCGTACGCGTGGTGGGCGCCGCTCGTCCTCGCGGGAGCGTGGCTCAGCACGCACTGGCTGCTGCGCGAAAGCGCCGTCTGGCACGACCGCAACACGGACGAAGTGCGCGCAGCGCAGCGCCACGCGGAATACTCCTATCGCCTCGCCGTAGACGCGCCCGCCGCGAAGGAGCTGCGCCTCTTCGGCCTGGGCCCGTGGGTCGTCGAGCGATTCGCCAACAACCGCCGCCGCCTGCTCGACCTGCAATGGCACGCCACGCGCCTGCGCGAGCGGCCCGTGCTGTGGAGCCTGCTGATCGTTCTGACCGCCAACGTCCTCGTGTTCTGGCTGATGGCCGCTGACGCCGCCGCGGGCCGCCTGGCACTTTCGCGTCTGGTCACCTTTGCCGGCGCGGCCATCGGCGCGAGCGCCATCGCATTCGGCGGGCTTTCCTGGGCGCTCTACGGTGCAGCCGCGCCGGTGGGTGCGGTGCTGCGCCTGCAACCCGCCATGGCCGCGGAAGGAGCGCTCGTTCAGGGCACGCGCGACGCCGCCCGCATGCCCGCGCGCGAAATCCGCTTCCGCAACGTCCACTTCACGTATCCCGGAACCGGCGCGCCCGTGCTCGAGGATTTCGATCTAACCATTCCCGCCGGCTCCTCGCTCGCCATCGTCGGCCAGAACGGCGCGGGAAAAACCACGCTCGCAAAACTCCTGTGCCGCCTGTACGACCCCCAGGCCGGCTCCATCGAAGCCGATGGCGTGGATCTCCGCCACCTCGATCTCGACGCGTGGCGCGCGCGCCTCGCCGCCGTCTTCCAGGATTTCATCCGCTTCGAGCTGCCGTTGCGCGACAACGTCGCGCCGGGCGGCGCGCCCGACGGCGTGGTGAACGCGGCGCTGGCTCAGGCGGGCGCGGCAAATCTTGCGGGCCTGGACACGGTTCTCTCCCGCAGCTACGAAGGCGGCACCGATCTTTCCGGCGGCCAGTGGCAGCGCGTCGCGCTCGCGCGTGCGCTGTGCGCCGTGAAGCTGGGCGCAGGCGTTGTGCTGCTCGATGAACCCACCGCCCAGCTCGACGTGCGCGGCGAAGCGGAAATCTTCGAGCGCATTCTGGCCGCCACGCGCCACGCCACCACGATTCTCATCTCTCACCGCTTCTCCACCGTGCGCCACGCCGACCGCATTTGCGTTCTCGAGCGCGGCCGCGTGATCGAGCTGGGCACTCACGACGAGCTGATGGCCGCCGGCGGACGCTACCGCACCATGTTCGAGCTGCAGGCCTCGCGCTTCACCGCCGGCGCCGGGGTGGAAGAGGAAGGAGGCGTCGCGCTCGATGCCCCCGCCTAACCAGGCCAGAAAGCCCGGCCCGCCCGACAAGTCCGGCCAGATTGACGAGTTGCCGCCCGGCCTCCGCTCCATGTGGCGCGCGCTCGTCCGCGCCTACGAAGCCGAGCCGCGCCTTCTGAGCGTTTCCTTCGGCCTGTCCATGCTCGCCGCCCTGCCTGATGCCCTGCTCGCGCTGTGGCTCAAGCTGCTGGCCGACGGCCTCTCGCGCCACAACGCGAATCTGATCGTCGCTTCGGCCATCGGCCTCGGCGTTTCCGCCGTGGCCACCTGGTTCCTCAAAGTCACCAGCGACCGCACGCAGCGCCGCTTCCGCGACCGCGTAGCCGTCGCGCTCGAATCGCACGTGGCCCGTCTGCAGGCCACCGTCTCCACCATCGCGCATCACGAGCGCCCGGAATATCTCGACCGCCTCTCCATGCTGCGCGACCAGGTGTTCGTGCTCGACCACATGTACATGTCGCTGTTCTCCACCTGCGGATGGGTGCTGCGTCTGGGCGTCACGCTCGCGCTGCTCATCTCGATTCACCCGGCGCTCGCGCTGCTGGCCGTCTTCGCCGTGCCGACCGTGCTCACCTCCACGTGGCGGCCGGGCGTCGAACGCGCGATTGAAGAACGCGGAGCCGCCGCCAACCGCCTGGCGCGGCACCTGTTCCTCACCGCCACCACCGCGCCGCCGGGCAAGGAAGTGCGCGTCACGCGAATCGGCAATCGCCTGATGCGCGACCGGCGCGACGCGTGGGAGCAATGGTATGCCCCCGTGGCCTCCGCTCGCTGGACGACTGCCTGGTGGCACGCGCTCGCGTGGGCCATCTTCGCCGCCGCGTATGTGGCCGCCGTGATTTTCGTCTCCACGCGCGCGGGCGCCACCCCCGGCCAGGTGCTGCTGGTGCTCGCGGCGGGCGCGCGCCTTTCCGCGTACCTCGGCGCCACCGTTGGCGAAATCGGATTCCTCCGCGGCTTCTGGCTCGATGGCTCGCGCCGTCTCGCCTGGCTCGAAGACTATGCCGCGTCGCTCGTCGAACACGCCGATCAGGCGCCGCCCGCGCGCCTCGCCGAGGGCATCCGCTTCGAGCACGTCTCCTTCGCCTACCCGGGCACGGAGCGCCGTGTGCTCGACGACGTGAACCTCACTTTGAAGCCGGGCGCGGTGGTAGCGATTGTGGGTGAGAACGGCGCGGGCAAAAGCACGCTGGTGAAGCTGCTCTGCCGCCTCTACCAGCCGGTTGAAGGGCGCATCCTGGTGGACGGCGCCGATCTCGCGAGCATCCGCGCCGACGAATGGCGCGCATGTCTCGCGGGAGCGTTCCAGGACTTTTTCCGCTTCGAGTTTCGCGCGCGCCACAGCGTAGGTGTGGGCGACGTGCCCCGCATCGAAGACGTCCCCGCGGTCGTCGCCGCGATTGGCCGTGCGGGAGCCGAAGACGTGGTGGCCAAACTTCCCGCCGGGATCGATACCCAGCTAGGCGCAACCTGGCCGGAAGGGGCGGAAGTGAGCTTCGGCCAGTGGCAGAAGTTTGCCCTGGCCCGCGCTTTCATGCGGGAAACCCCGCTCGTGCTCGTGCTCGACGAGCCCACCGCCGCATTGGACGCGGAAACGGAACACGCCCTCTTCGAACGCTACGCGGCCGCTGCCCGCAGCGAGGGTCGCATCACCATCCTGGTCTCCCACCGCTTCAGCACCGTCCGCATGGCCGACCTGATCGTCCTGCTCGACGGCGCCCGCGTAGCCGAAGTAGGCACGCACGAAGAGCTGATGGCCCAGCGCCGCCAATACTCCGAGCTCTACAACATCCAGGCCGCCGCCTACAAATAGTTCACTTCCTCTTCTTCATTTTTCTGCCTGCCGGTTCCAAAGGGAGTTCGTCACCCTCCGCGGGAGGATTTCCCCGGCCCACCCGGGCAAGGATTCGGCTTACCCTCTTCGGATCGGCGCGCCGCGCGCGTTCCGTAAAGTATTCCTCCGTGCGCATGGCGGAAACCTTTTCTGCCAGTGCCAGTGTGATGAGCTGGTTGAGGGCCACTCCCTCCGATTCAGCGGCTCTTCGCGCCTCCGCCAGAAGAGAGGGCGGTACCCGCAAGGCAAAATTGCTTCGTCTCATGACCTCACTCCTTCTCCTCCGCCAATCTGCGAACCGCTGCCGCCGGTCGCATTACCGAACACCGGAAATGCCCTGCCATCGCCCTGAAGTCTCGATCATTAAAGGCGATGATGGCGTCGGCCTGGCCGTTGATGGCAGTCTCCAAAACCATTTCGTCATTCGGATCCGGCAGCATCGGCCGCACACGAATCAGTAGTTCCACCGGCTTTCCGATCGAAGCCAGCTCATCCAACACCGCGCCAACATACTCTCTGCTCGCTCCGGACGCCGCAAGGTGCTCCGGACGCGTCAAAACGGACTCATATTCCAGCATCAAAGGCACGGACAGGACCAAACCGGCGAACCCGCGCCGCCTCCAGTATCCGGCGAGATGCGCCGGCGTCGCTGCGGAAGGCTGCCACAAGCACGCTCGTGTCCAACACATACGACCTCATTCTCATGTGATGATATTGCGGGCGATATTGCCTGTCAA
>DATFZR010000044.1:0-4534 GCA_035314265.1 Candidatus Acidiferrales bacterium | reverse complement strand
GCGCTACCAAATCCGGCCGCATTGCACCGCTCCATGGAAGGAAAACGAATGAAACGCACCGCCAACTCCTGGAAGTCCGCGACCGTGGCGATTCATGCCGGGGCGGAGCGGCACGGCGTGGGCACGGAAGTGGGACTGCCCATTTCGCGCACGTCGAATTTCACGTTTCGCAATACGGAAGAGATGAAGCTGTGGGCGGAGGGAAAGAGCAGGGCGTACATCTACACGCGCTACGGGAACCCCACGCTCGCCGTGGTGGAAACGAAGCTGGCGGCGCTGGAGGGCGGCGAGGCGGCGATTGTGACGGCGTCGGGCATGGCGGCGATTTCCAGCTCGCTCATCGCGCACCTGAGCGCGGGCGACGAGGTGATCGCTTCGACGCAGCTCTACGGCGGCACGTACCGGCTGATGCGCGACACGCTTCCGCGGCTGGGCATCCGCGTGCATCCGGTGGGGTGCGACCTGGCGGGCGCTGAGCAGTTGATAACGGAACGCACGCGCGTGCTGTACGTGGAATCGCCGACGAACCCGGTGCTGCGTCTGGTGGACCTGGAAAAGGCCGCGCGCCTGGCGCGGAAGCACGGGCTGCTGGCGTTTGTGGACAGCACGTTTGCCACGCCGCTCTTGCAGAGGCCTCTGGAACTCGGATTCGATGCCGTGCTGCATAGCGCGACGAAATACCTGGCCGGGCATTCGGACGTGATCGCCGGGGCGGCCGTGGGCAGCCGGAAGCTGATCCACGAGGTGCGCGAGATGGTGATCTACCTGGGCGGCTCGATGGACCCGGAGGCGGCGTTCCTGCTGGACCGCGGGATCAAGTCGCTGGGCGTGCGGATGGCGCGGCACTCGGAAAACGCCATGGCCGTGGCGCGATTTCTGGAGAAGCATCCGAAGGTCGCGCGGGTGCATTATCCCGGACTGAAGTCGCATCCGGATTACGCGCTGGCGCGGCGGCAGATGCGCGCGTGCGGTGGGATGATGGCGTTCGACCTGAAGGGCGGGCTGGCCGCGGCGCGGCGCTTCTGCGACCGGGTGCGGCTGTTCCTGCTGGCGGCGAGCCTGGGCGGAGTGGAATCGCTGGTGATCCTGCCGGCGTACACGTCGCACTACAACATGAGCCAGGCGGAGCTGCGGACGGCGGGAGTTACGCCGGGCATGGTGCGCGTGTCCGTAGGCCTGGAGGATGCGGGCGACCTGATCGACGACCTCCGCCAAGCGCTGGCCTGAGAGAAGAGCGCGATGCCTGCGGAACGCCTGCGCGCGTTTCTCGGGCCGTTGAGGGTCTGGGGGAAAGGCCACGGTCCCGCTGAGCGGGACCGTGGCTTCCATCGAGCGCCTTTAGTAGGCGAAGTAGGGACCGAGAACGTTTCCTGTCGCCTGGCCTTCGATGCCGATGAAAACGTTGCGGCCGAAAAAGAAGGGCAGCCCGAGATCATAAGAGCCAGGAAAGGGACCGCCGAGGTTGATGAAAGCGGCAAAAGTCGGGTTGTCGTTGAAGAGCGTCAGCGCATTAGCGATGCTGAACGAAAACATCCCCGTCGCGTTATTGGCTCCCGTTGTGGTCGCTGTGAAGTTGGTTGTGGTGTTGGGGCAATAGAAACCTATGTCCGTACCGTTCACCATGCAGTCCGAAATGCCTGTTTGCGCTTTGGTCAAGAAGAAAAAGCCGTTCGAGCCGGAATCGACGAAACTCGCAGAGGAGGTTCCGACAGCGGACGACACGGTGTAGTTGCCTACGTCGTCGGTGGTGTAGATCGTCGCCGTACCGAGGGGATTGTTCGCTTGTGTGCCGACGCCGAAAATCAGTGAGCCATCCACCGTCGCGTCGCCACTGGGGTCGGCGTTCGCGAGAACGACGAGCATGCCGTTATTGTCCTGGGGAAAATTCCATACTGGGTTTTGGAGTTGGCCCGCCAATGACATTGTGGTGGGCGTACAGGATGAAGCGGTTGAACCCACGCAAACGTAGTATTCGCCTGTCGGGGCGTTGGCCACACAGAAGGATCCGCAATCCTGGCGGAAGACGCCGAGGCCGATAATGCCGTTGGCACCCAGGGAGTTCACGTCCGTGAGCGGCGTGCCCTGCATGCCCATCACCGTCGAGCAACTGCTGGGCACCGTTGGAAAGCCGGCAACACCGATCACCTGAATGGGCTGCGCGAGGGCCACCTCGCCTGCCAGGATAACATCGGCATTCTGCAGGGCTCCCCAGGCGAATGAATCGTCGGCGAATTGAACGCAGTTGCCGAAGGGACTGCCCGAGCCATTCGTAGCCGTGGTGAGCGGGATATTGACTGCGGAGGCCAGCAACCGCAGGCCTTCCGATCCAGTGTCCACTTCGACGTTCGGGATGTCCTGGCACGTATTGGTATTGGGCGCGCAGATAGTGATCGTGATGAACAGGGTGTTCACAACTCCGTTTTGCGGATCTAACGGGCCGAAATTCACCTCGGCTGCCTGGACGTTACGAATAATGCCGGCGCCAGTCAGCGATACGCTTTGCGGACTCGTTGGTGCGTTGTCCGTGAAGTTAAGCGACGCGGTTTCCATTCCAAGAGTCGAAGCTGTCAAGGTCAGAACAACTGTGCAGCTCCCGCCGCCGGGCACTTGACTGGCGGTAGAACACGTTGTGTTTGTGATGGAAAAGTCCGCAGCGTTGGCTCCAGAGAGCGCAGGGCCGGGGTTGAAGGTGAGCGCGCCGTTGCCCGTGTTCGTCAGCGTCACGGAGAAGGTTCTACTGGCAATTCCCTGTCCGGTGGAACCAAACGACAAGCTCGTAGGTACGCTGACGGCGGGGGCGGTTCCCGTGCCGGTGAGAGTGACGGTCTGCGGGCTGCCCGCGGCGTTGTCAGCGAAACTTAACGTGGCGGATTCAGCGGCGGTCGTAGAAGGCGTAAAGGTGATCATCACGGTGCAGCTTCCAGTTGGGGCAACGGGAGTTGCCACGACACAGGTATTCGCTGCCATGTTGAAGTCGGCCGCGTTCGGGCCGGAGATGGTGGGCGTGCTGGTGAAGGTGAGGCTGGCACTGCCGGTATTCATCAGCGTGACCGTCAGGGTCGCGCTAGTAGTGCCCTTGGGCACGAGGCTGAAGGGCAGGGTGGTGGGCAGCGTCACGACAGGCGCGGGAGCTGTGCCCGTCCCTGAGAGAGCGACGGTTTGCGGGCTGTTGGCCGCGTTGTCGACGAAGGTCAACGTGGCGGATTCCGCGGCAGCCGTCGAAGGCTTCAAGGTGATCATGACGGCGCAGGATGCGTTCGCGGCCACCTGATTTGCGGTGGAGCAAGTGACGGCCGCGATTGAAAAGTCGGCTGCGTTCGTGCCGGAGATGGCGGGATTGGCGGTGAAACTCAGGGGGGCCGTGCCTGTGTTCGTCAGTGTCGCCGTCATGGCCGCGCTGGTGGTTCCCTGAGCAACATTGCCAAAGGGCAGGCTGGCCGGCAGGCTGACCACGGGCGCGAGAGGCGGCGGAGGAGTGTTGCTGCTGCTGCCTCCGCAGGCGGCGGCAAGAACGGCGAGGGCGGCGATCATTGCGGCCGGCAGGGCCGGGAGGGCAGCATGAGCGCAGCGGGAGAGGAAACGAGAGGCCCGGGACGCCCTCACTGGATCACGTCCTTCGAGACGTTCGCGGGGATCAGATCGGTGACGTAGGCGCTTCCGCGGAAATAGCGCTGGTGTCCACCGGACACGACCACGAGCGGTCCGACCTGCACGGACAGCGGTCCGTGCCGCCGCGTGGGCGACGACGCGGCTTGCTGGAAGAGGTTGAAGTAGGAGCCGAGCAACTGGGAAAGGTCGGGCAAGGAGCGGCCTTCCCAGGCAATGCCGAAGACGGTGCCGCTGGGACTTACGAACTCGCGGACTTTTCTGCCGTCAGGCATGGAAATCTCGTGGAGGGTGTACGTGGCGAAAGCGGTGCGCGTCACCTGGCCGGCCAGGCGTTCGCGGTCGGTCTGGACCGATTGCTCGGGTTCACCGAGGGCGGCCCACAACGGAACTGCTGCGAAAAACACCACCAACAGGAATCCCCAGCGAATTCTCATGTAGCTTTGCTCCTTATGCGTGCGATGCACGACTCAAGGTATGAAAAGGATGCCACCACCGCCTTCGGAAGTATGGGACCGGGCCAGACATAGTTAGACGCCGCCGGGCCGGGGGGTGTTGCCAAGAAGCCAAGGGGCCGCGTTGACCGGACGGAGAGGGGGCGGGTAGAATCGCTCATTGCGCGGTTCGCCCCTTTTGGCGGTCTTTGTGGGCCATTGCGGGCCGCGAATCTCCCCGCGCGGGACAGGCAACAGCCGGGCTGCCGGCCCCCGCAGGGGTCTTTTCCTCCCATGAATCATAAACCCAGTCGCGGGATTTTTGTTTTGGGGCTTGCCGCCGCGCTTGCAACGTTTGGATGCGAGGAGGGGGCAAAGGTGTCGCGTGCCACGCGGGCGCAGGTACCCGCGGATGGGGCGTATGCGGCCACGGAACTGCCTCTGCCGATGTTGCCGCGGGAGTGGTCCGGCGGGCCGCTGGTAGCGCCGGCGAA
>DATFZR010000043.1:0-7173 GCA_035314265.1 Candidatus Acidiferrales bacterium | reverse complement strand
CATCGGCATCATGAACATCATGTTGGTGACGGTGACCGAGAGGACGCGCGAGATCGGCGTGCGCATGGCGGTGGGGGCGCCGCGGCGGGAGATCCGGTGGCAGTTTCTGCTGGAGGCGATCCTGATCAGCGCAACGGGGGCCCTGGTGGGGATCCTGATTGCGGTGAGCATTCCCCTGGCGCTGAAACCGTTCTTGCCGAGCGGGTTTCCGGTGGCGGTCTCCTGGATGTCTGTGATTGTGGCGTTTTTGGTGACCTGCGTGACGGGTGTGCTGTTCGGATACCTGCCGGCGAACCGGGCCGCGGGACTGCACCCGACGGATTCCTTGCGCTATGAATGAGAACAAAGAGAAACGGGCCGCGGGAGGCCGGGGAGCGCTGCTCCCGGCGGCGTGCGCCTGGTTTCTGCTCGGGCTGTTCCTGGGCCCGATGTGCGGGACCCTCGGCGCGCAGCAGGGCACGCCGCAGGAATCGCCGGCGCAGGGATCCGCGCCGCCAGCGGAACTCACGCTGAAGAATGCGCTCGACCGGGCGCTGGCGAGCAGCCGCGACATGGCGCTCTCGCGGATTCGCGCGAAGGTGGCGCGGCGACAGGCCAATGTGACGAAGGCCAGATTCCAGCCCAATTTGTTTACCGGGTCCGGCGTCGTCTACACGAACGGGATTCCCGAGACGCCGGGTGGCACGGCGCCCGCGCTGTTTAGCGTGGATTACGTGCAGACTCTTTTCAATCCGCCACTGCGGGGCCTGTACCGCGCGGAGACGCTGGAGGCGCAGATCGAGCAGCTCCAGACGAGTCTGACGCGCGACGCGGTGATCGTGAAGACGGCCTCGACATATCTGGAACTGAACAAGGTGCGGCACGCCCTGGACCTGCTGGGCAAGGAAAGGGCCAGCTCAACGCGGGTGCTGGATATCACGCGGCAGCGCGTGGCGGAGGGGCAGGAGTTGCCGATTGAGATCACGCGCGCGGAGCTGGCCTCGGCACGCGTGGAGCAGCGGAGGCTGCAGCTCGATGGAAGCGAAGACATTCTCGAGGCGGACATGCGCGATTTGTGCAGCATCAATGCGGACCGGCGCGTGGAGCTGGTGTCCGCAGACCAGGTGCCCAACTTTGCCGCCGCGGCGGACCGTCCGGTGCGGGAATTGATCGCCCTGGGGATGGAACACAGCGTGGAGATCCGCCAGGCGGAGCTCGACTACAGGAGCAAACAGGAGCGATTGAAGGGGGAACGGGGCGGGTACTTCCCCACGGTGGACCTGATCGGCAAGTACAGCCTGCTGAGCAAGATCAATAACTACGACCAGTTCTTCAAGACCTTCCAGAAGAACAACATAAACGTGGGCATACAGATCAACATCCCGATCTTCAGCGCGCGCACCACGGCATCGGTGGAACTGGCCAGTGAGGACTTGCACCGCTCGGAGCTGGAGCTTTCTGCCACACGCAGCCGCGTGGAGGATGAAGTGCGCCGGCAGGCCCGGCGCGTTCGCGAGACGGAAGCGGCGCGCGAGGTGGCGCGGCTGGAGCTGAAGCTGGCGCAGGAAGAGCTGCAAATCGTGCAGGCGAAGTTTGAAGAGGGCCACGCAAGCCTGCGGGAAGTGGAGAACCTGCGCCTGGAGGAGAGCACGCGTTGGCTGGCATTTCTGGACGCGGACTTCGATAACCAGCGGACCTCGCTCGATTTGCTTCGCATGACTGGGCAGCTTGCCGCCGTTCTGCAATGAACACACGGGCGGAATCGGGGCGGCAGCGCGTTCGCGTGGGCCGCTAGGCTGGGGTACAATAAACAGTAGTATGCGCCTCACCCGCCACGGGGGAGAGGGCAACATTTGGGGGATTGAATGTCGTCTGCGGTCACATCATCCGGAGTCATGAAGACGTTGCTGTTGAATCCGCCGAGCTTCGACAAGTTCGACGGGGGAGCCAGTTCGCGCTGGCCGGTCTCGCGTGAGATCGAGTCCTACTGGTATCCGGTGTGGCTGGCGTTTGCCGCCGGGATGCTGCCGGGGAGCCGGCTGGTGGACTCCTGCCCGCACAAGATCACACCGGAGATGGCGGTACAGATCGCCAAGGACTACGAGTTCGTGGTGCTGTTCACGTCCACGGTGGGGTTCGGGATCGATGTGAGGCTGGCCGAGCAGATGAAGAACACCCGGCCGGACCTGAAAATCTGCTTCGTGGGGCCGCACGTGGAGACGCAGCCGGAGCAGAGCCTGCGCGCAAGCGAGGCCATTGACTTTGTGGTGCGCGGGGAATTCGATTACGCGGTGGTGGAATACGCGCAGGGGCATGCGCTGGACACCATCCAGAATGCGAGCTTCCGGAAGAATGGGAAGGTGGTGCACAACCCGGAACGCCCGAAGATGCACAGCGAGGAACTGGACGCGCTGCCGTTTGCGACGGACGTGTACAAGCGCGACCTGACGATTGAGAACTACAACGTGCCGTTCCTGAAGCATCCTTTCGTGGCGTTTTACACGTCGCGGGGCTGCCCGGCGCTGTGCACGTTCTGCATGTGGCCGCAGACGCTTTCGGGGCACGCCTGGCGGACGCGCTCCGTGGACAACGTGGTGCGGGAGTTCGAGAGTGCGATGAAGAATTTCCCGCAGGCCAAGGAACTCTATTTCGACGACGACACGTTCAACATCCGCAAGGACCGCGTGATCGAGCTCTCCAAGCGGCTGGGTCCGATCGGGAAGACCTGGAGCTGTAACGCGCGCGTGCACAGCGACTACGACACGCTCAAGGCCATGTCCGACGGCGGTTGCCGGTTGCTGATCGTGGGCTATGAGTCCGGCGACCCGCAGATCCTGAAGAACATCAAGAAGGGCGCGACGGTGGAAATGGCGCGCACCTTTGCGAAGAACTGCAAGAAGGTGGGCATTCGCGTCCACGGCGACTTCATCATCGGGCTGCCCGGCGAAACCAAGGAGACCATCCAGCGCACGATTGATTTTGCCAAGGAGCTGGACCCCGAAACGGTACAGGTGTCGCTGGCCCACGCCATGCCGGGAACCGAGATGTACACGTGGGCGGCGGAGAAGGGCTTTCTGGCCGGCGAGGCGCTGGCGGATACGAAAGGCCACCAGTTGCCGCACATGTCGTACCCGGGGCTGAGCCGCGAAGACATGCTCTCCGGCGTAAACCAGTTTTTCGACGAATATTATTTCCGGCCGCGCATCATCTGGCGGATCGTGCGCGAGGCGCTGTGGGACGCGGACGAACGGAAGCGCCTGACCTCCGAGGCCACGGACTTTCTGAGGCTGCGTTTTGAGCGCAACCGGATGGCCCGCAAGGGTCTGCAGAAGAACCCCGTGGTTGCCGTGCCCGCAGCGTCTTCTGCCGCTCCGCCTGCCGCGGACTGATTCCCGGCCATGCCATCCGGCCAGCATCTGCGCGGCCAGCAGCTGCGAGGCAAGACCGCCACGATGATCGTCCTGATGGTGGTGTTCGGTTCCGCGGGCGATACGCTGATGGGCAAAGGCATGCGGGCGGTGGGGCCGCCGGCAACGTGGTCTTTGGCGCCGGTTGTGACGTTTCTTGTGCAGGCTGCCGGCTCGCGGGCCGTGTGGATGGGATTTGCCAGCCTGCTTCTCTTCTTTCTTTCCTACATGCTGGTGCTTACCTGGGCGGATTTCAGCTACGTACTTCCGGCGTCTGCGGCGTCGTTTGCCGTGGTGCCGTTGCTGGGCCACTTTTTTCTAGGTGAAGAAGTGAGCCCGGTGCGCTGGGCCGGTGTGACGCTGATTGCGCTGGGCGTGTGGCTGGTGGGGAATACGCAGCCGCGGACGACACCCAGCACGCCGCCGGGCACGACAGACGCGGAACCTGCGAGCGAGGCGCCCGTCACGGCCGCGTCCGCGAAGGGGGATTGAGATGCAGACCGCGCTCTTTGTCCTTCTGGTGGCGGTGGCGGGCACGTCGGGGGAAATGTTTGTGAGCCGGGCGATGAAGAGCATCGGCGAGGTGACCTCGTTCCGGCCGGAGGCGATTGCGCGGGTGGTGGTGCGCGCGCTCGCTTCCGCGTGGATGTGGGCGGGGTTGGGGATGATGGCGCTGGCTTTCTTTTCGCTGCTCGTGCTGCTCTCCGGAGCGAATGTGAGTTTCGTGGTGCAAGTGACGGCGCTTAGTTATGTGATGGCGGCGCTGGGCGGGCGCTTCTTTCTGGGCGAGCATGTGAATGCGAACCGGTGGCTGGGCGTCTGCCTGGTGTGCGCGGGCGTGGCGCTGGTGTGGGCAGGGTAAATGAACATGCACGAGGCGTGGCATCTGCTCTCGTGGCTGCTGCTGACGCTGGCCCTGGCGCCCTTTGCCTTCTATCTGATTTCGATCTGGAGCGCGGTAACGTTTTTCGGGCGCCGGGATGGGGACGATGCCTCTCGGCCGTTCGCGCCTCCGGTAAGCATCCTGAAGCCGTGCCGGGGTCTCGACCGCGAGGCCTACGAGAATTTTGCAAGTTTCTGCCGGCAGAACTACCCCCAATACGAAATCCTGTTTGCCGTGACGGACCGGGCTGACCCGGCTGTGCCCGCGATTGAACGGGTCATTCGCGATTTTCCCGGCGTGTCCGTCCGGCTGCTTTGTGGCGCGCCCGTTGCAGGCCCCAACGGGAAGGTGAACAAACTGATCCGGTTGGTTGCTGAGGCGCGCTACGACCTGCTGGTAATCAACGATAGCGACGTGCGGGTTGGGCCGGACTACCTGCGGGGCGTGGTGGCGCCATTTCGCGATCCGGCGGTGGGCGCGACGACTGCGATGTATCGCGCAGAGACGTGCGGTTCGCTGGGTGCGGAGCTCGAGGCCGTCGGCATCACCTCGCAGTTTCTTGCGGGCGTGCTGACGGCGTGGCGGCTGGAGGGCGTGAAGTTTGCGCTGGGCGCGACCATGGCGTGCACGCGGAAAGCGCTCGACGCGATCGGCGGATTTGCGGCGTTGGCGGACTACCACTCGGACGATTACGAGCTGGGCAGCCGGATTGCGGCGCGTGGCTATCGTGTGGAGCTGTTGCGGGAGCCGGTGACGATCGTATACGGGCGGATGACGTTTGGTGAGTTTGCCGCGCACCAGTTGCGGTGGGCGCTGAATACGCGGTTTGCCCGGCCGGGCGGGCATTTTGGGCTGCTGCTGACGTTTGGGTTGCCGTGGTCGCTGGTGGCGGCGGCGGTTGCCCCCGCGCCGCGGATTGCGGCGGCGTATCTGGGGGCGTATCTGGTGCTGCGCCTGGCTGCGGCGTGGACGGTGGGAGTCTGGGGGTTGGGCGATCAATTGTTGCGCCGCCGGTTGTGGCTGGTGCCGCTGCGCGACGCTACGGGATTTGTCACCTGGGTGGCGAGCTACTTCATGACGCGAATCCGCTGGCGCGGCCTCGAATTCCGCATCGTTGACGGCAAGCTCGTGCCCATGGAAGGCAACACGGACATGGCGGAAGCAGGGACCTCCGCTCGTTAGAATCCGCCCGCTGGGCGCGCCGTACCGCTCCGCTAGCTAGATCAAGTTGCCCGATGCGGCCAGCTTGCCATACCAGTAGCCGGATTCCTTGATGATGCGACGCTGGTCGCGGAAATCGACGTAGACCAGGCCGAAGCGCTGGGCGTAACCTTCCGCCCACTCGAAATTGTCCAGCAGACTCCAATGGTGATAGGCGCGAACGTCCGCCCCGTCCTGGAGTGCGCGTCCCAAAGCGCTGATGTAACCGCGCATGAATTCCACACGGCGCTGGTCGGGAATCGCGCCATGAACGTCGGGTGAATCCAGATAGGAACAGCCGTTCTCCGTGATTTCCAGCACCGGCTTATCGTATTCGCGCGTGATCTGCATCACCAGGTCGTGGAAGCTGTCGGGCCAGACCTCCCAGGCAAACTGCGTGAGCGGGCCCTTGTGGGCGTCGAGGTGGCGAGTGCCGGTCGCGGCCGCTCCAGGCCCGGTGGGAATTGCGCTGACGAGCTGCCGCCGGTAGTAGTTGACGCCGAGAAAGTCGAGCGGGGCTTTGCAAAGCTCCATGTCGCCGGACTTCACGCCCATGAGGTCGTATGGATTTCCGCCGGGGAACGCCTGGGGGTATTCACCCTTGAGGGCCGGGTTTACAAACCAGATGTTGCCCAGTGCGTGGGCGCGGCCTGCGGCGGCTTTATCGTCTGCGCTGTCAGTCAGCGGCTCGCAGTGGGACATGCTGAACGCCGTGCCGACTCGAAACTTAGGATTCACGGCTTTGATTGCGCGGAAGGCCTGGCCTTGTGCGATGTTCACCACGTGCGTGGCGCGCAGGGTGGCCGGAAAGTCGTTCAGCGCCGGCGCGTGCGTGCCAAAGGCATAGCCGAGAAACGTGAATACCCACGGCTCGTTGAAGATGCACCAATCGGTGATGCGATCGCCCAGCGCCCTGGTGACGATCCCGCAATAATCCGTGAAGCGTCCGGCGAGATCGCGGTTCGGCCATCCGCCCGCATCCTGCAGCGCCTGGGGAAGATCCCAGTGATACAAGGTGGCCAGCGGGCGAATGTCCGCTTTATGAAGTTCGTCTGCGACGCGCTTGTAGTAATCGAGGCCCTTCTCGTTGGGTTGCCCGGCGCCGTTCGCCTGAATGCGCGGCCAGGAAATCGAAAAACGGTAACTCTTGACGTTGAGTTTCCTGGCGATCTCCACGTCTTCCCTGTAGCGGTGGTAGGAATCACAGGCGACGTCGCCGGTGTCGGCTCCTTTCACCTTGCCCGCCGTGTGGGCAAAGCGATCCCAGATCGATTCGCCCTTGCCGTCGGCGTTCCAGGCGCCTTCGATCTGATAGGCCGCGGTCGCCACGCCCCAGATAAAATCCCTGGGAAACTGGCAGGGCACAAACAGGTTGCGTGCTTGCGGAAAGGCGCCGAAACTGCGCGCGGAGACCGGCAAGGCGCCGATCGCCGCCGCCCCAATCACTCCACCAAGAAAATCTCTCCGTGAGATGCCGGACATCCGACGAGCCATGGGTCATCCTTTCGCGGGAGGCGAGTCTCAGATAAATGTCATTGCGGTCAGGATTCCCGAGCAGGCGCCGCGGAGAGAATAGTACATCAGGGGCCGTGAGTGTGAGACCGATGGCATGGTGCCGGATGGGTGTTGTAGCAAAGTGAATTTGTCACTCTAACGGCAACGTGAAAATGTCACCCCCCTGGGCCATTCGTGTGCTCCAACCGG
>DATFZR010000042.1:0-6831 GCA_035314265.1 Candidatus Acidiferrales bacterium | reverse complement strand
AGCGCATCGACAAAATGAGCGAGGGCCAACTGGCCCACTGGCGTTCGCGGCACGTCGGCTTCGTCTTCCAGCTTTATAACCTTCTGCCTACGCTGACCGCGGAGCGCAACGTGGAGCTGCCGCTGCTGCTCACGCCGCTCTCGTCGAGCGAGCGCAAGCGGCACGTGGCCGCGGCGCTGGCTGTGGTGGGCCTGGCCGATCGCGGGAAACACTATCCGCGGCAGCTTTCCGGCGGGCAGGAGCAGCGCGTGGCCATTGCGCGCGCCATCGTGGCGGATCCCACCCTGCTGCTCTGCGACGAGCCGACGGGCGACCTGGACCGCAAATCGGAAGAGGAAATCCTGAACCTGCTGCAGGCGCTGAACCGCGACCACGGCAAGACCATCGTTATGGTGACGCACAACCCGCACGCCGCCGCGCGCGCCCGGCGCATCGTCTACCTGAATAAGGGCCTGCTGCAGACGGAGCCGATCCAATGAAGTACCTGCCGCTCATCTGGGCTAACCTGCGCCGCAAGCGCGTGCGCACGTTCTTCACGCTGCTGTCGATTCTGGTGGCCTTTCTTCTGTTCGGCTACCTGGCGGCGGTTCGCGGAGCGTTCGATATCGGCATCCAGATCGCCGGGGTGGACCGCCTGGTGCTGACGCACAAGCAATCAATCATTCTGCCGTTGCCGCTCAGCTATCAGGATCGCATCGAGACGGTTCCGGGCGTTGTAGAAGTGGCCAATGCCACGTGGTTCGGCGGCGTCTATCAGGATGCTAAAAACGGAGTCGCCGAGTACGCCGTGGATCCCGAGCGGTACCTGAAGCTCTATCCGGAATTCATCCTGCCGGAAGATCAGAAGAAAGCGTGGCTCGCAGACCGTACCGGCGCGATCTGCGGGGATTATCTGGCGAAGAAATTCGGCTGGAAAATCGGCGACCGCATCCCGTTCACGGCTCCCTGGCAGCATAAGGACGGGTCCAACTCCTGGGAATTCACCCTCGACGGCATTTATACGGTGGCGACGAAGGCCGCCGACAACACGCAATTCTTGATTCACTGGAAGTACCTCGACGAAGGCCGCGTGCGCCGCAACGGCTATGTGGGCTGGTACATCGTGCGCATCGCCAATCCGGAGCAGGCTCCGGAAATGGTGAAGAGCATTGACGGCCTGTTTGCGAACTCAGACAACGAGACCAAAACATCCACGGAAAAGGCCTTCATGCAGGGCTTTGCCAAGCAGGTAGGCAACATTGGAGCGATCATCACGGCGATCCTGAGCGTGGTGTTCTTCGTGATTCTGCTCGTCGCCGGCAACACGATGATGCAGTCCGTGCGCGAGCGAATCACGGAACTGGCCGTGCTGAAAACCGTGGGATTTCCCAACGGGCTGATCCTCACGCTGGTGCTGTGCGAATCGCTGATGCTGGCGGTGCTCGGCGGCGCGCTGGGCATGGGGCTGGCGTGGCTGCTGATCAGCCGCGGCGATCCCACCAACGGAGCCCTGCCGATTTTCTTCATGCCGCCTTCCACCGCGGGGCTTGCAGCGGTGTTCATCCTGCTGCTGGGGCTGGCCACGGGTGCCCTGCCCGCGGTGCAGGCTATGCGCTTACGCGTGGTGGAAGCGTTGCGCCGGGGATAGTGCCGCTGGGCGCAACGAAACGAGGACAGAGACGATGCAGAGATTCTTCAACTGGTTCGCACAGGTATATGCCGTCGGCCTTCTGAACCTGCGCACGCTGCCGCAGCGCTTCGGATCTTCCGCCGCCACTGTGGTGGGCGTCGCCGGGGTTGTGACCGTATTCGTGGCCGTGCTCTCCATTGGCGAGGGCTTCCGGGCCACGCTCACGGAGGCAGGCTCGCCTTCCACGGCGCTGGTGATGCGTTCGCACAGCGATACGGAAATGATGAGCCTGGTTTCGCAGGAAGACTCGCGCGTGATCCAGGATGCGCCGGGCATCAGCCGCACCGGGCACGGTGCGATAGCGTCGCCCGAAATGCTGGTGCTGGTGGACGTGCCGAAGATGTCCACGGGCACTGACGCGAACGTTCCCCTGCGTGGCGTCACTCCGGCGGCTTTCGACGTCCGCACGAAGCTCAATATCATCTCCGGCCGCAGGTTCGTGACGGGGCGGAACGAAATCATCGTGGGCGCCGGAGCGTTGCGCGAATTCAAGGGACTCCAGATGGGCGAGGTCAAACAATGGGGGAAAACGAACTGGACGGTGGTGGGCATCTTTGCGGACGGCGGCTCCGTGGCCGAATCCGAAATCTGGGCGGACCTGAACGTGCTCCAGGGCGCTTACAACAGGGGCACCATTGTTTCCGCCGTTTACGCGAAGCTCACTTCGCCTGACGACTTCGGGAAGTTCAAGGCGGCCCTGACCACAGACCCGCGGCTGAGCGTGGATGTGGTGCGGGAGACGGATTACTTCGCGGAGCAGTCCCAGTTGCTTACCAGAATCGTCACGCGGCTGGGATTCCTGATTGCCGCGATGATGGGCGTAGGCGCCGTATTCGGCGCGATCAATACGATGTACTCCGCGGTGGCCGCGCGCACTCGCGAAATTGCCACGTTGCGCGCACTGGGATTCGGCGGCGGGCCCGTGGTGATTTCCGTGATCCTCGAGTCGATCTTCCTGTCCGTTGTCGGAGGCCTGATCGGCGGCTCGATCGCCTATCTCGCTTTCAACGGCTATCACGCGTCTACGATGAACTGGCAGAGCTTCAGCCAGGTGGCCTTCGCATTTCGCGTCACGCCTGCCCTGCTGATTCAGGGGTTCGTGTATTCCGTGGTGATCGGCCTGGTGGGAGGATTATTTCCAGCCATCCGCGCCGCGCGCACGTCGGTGGCTGCGGCCTTGCGCGAGCTGTAACCCGGCTTACCGCAGGCGGAATTGCAACGTCACCACGCTGGTGCTGGCCGTTGGCTGGTTTCCCAGCCGCGCGGGCTGGAATTTCCACTTGGCCAGCGCAGCAGCAGCCGCTTCGCGGAGCGCCGGCGGGCCGGAGAGCACCTTCGTTCCAACCACATTTCCAGACGTGTCAATCTCCGCCTCGACCACGACGTTCCCCTCGATTTGCGCCCGTTTTGCCGCCGCAGGATAGATGGGTTGCGCGGAAGCCACGAGCCGCGCGGGCGTCACCGGCTCGGCGCTCTTTTCCACGTTGTCCTGCGCCGGCTCTGCGGGAGGCGGCACGGGGCTCGCCGGGGCCAGCAGTCCCGACGTGTTGCCCGGTACTTCCCCTTCGCCTGCCGTCGCGGCCAGTTCGGGCGCATCGTGGGGACGGCCGCTAGCGTCGTGAACGGGCACCGTCATCCTGCTCACCAGCACAACGCGCTGCCTCGGCGTTTCCACGGTCGGTATCTCTTCGGGCGCGGGGGCAGTCACGATGCCCACACCAGCCGGCCCTGCGGCAAATGCCCCACCGGGGACCGCGGCGGGGCTTGTCCCGCCAGCCGGTTGCAAGCCGTCGCCGGTCTGTGCGGAAACCGCTTGCAGAACGACAGGTCGCGCTGCCTCCGCCGGAGAATAGAAGCGGTAGCCCAGAGCGATCGCGCACAGTGCCGCTGCGGCGGCCACCGCCAGGCGGCTCCGTTTGCCGCGCGGCTCGGGCACGCTCACCGCGTCCCACTTCATCGGTTCAGGCGCGGGCACCGTCTCCACTCGCTCCATGGGAACGATTTCCGCCAGCGCGACAACAGGTTCGCACACGGGCTCGCATACGGGAATCGTCAGCACCGGCCGTCGCAGAATCACCGTTGCTTGCGAGGAGAGTTCATCCGATTGCGGTTGCGGAGCCCCACGGTCCGGCAGCGTCGCAACCGAGCTGTCCATCGCCGGCCAGGGAACCACGGCTGCAGACCTTGCCTGCGTCGGCGCTGCTGCCGCTGTGGCCGCCAGGGCTCTCGCGGGGACAACAGGGAGAAACTCGCCATATGCATCCGTTGGCGGCTCCGCGGGCATTTGCGCCGCAAACGTCGCCACCGCGCTCGCGGCCTTGACCGCCGAATTGGGCAGCGAGATTCCCCAGAAATCCAAAGTCGTGTGCGTGAATTCTACTTCGACGTAACTCTTCACATCCGGACTCGTTCGCACGTTCGTCACGCGGCAGTGGACGTACCTGTTCGTCCGCTTGTTGATCAGCATCAGGTCGTGGCCGCATGCCACGGGTGTGGCCAGCCGGATCACCGCCCCCTGCGGAAAGAGCAGCATAGTGGTGCTGTCTTCTTCAAACGACTCGCCCTTCAGGGTCTCACCCCTGTGATCCGTGAGCGCACGGTAGCCAAGCGCGCGTATAGCCACTTCCAGGCATGAGGCTTCGATGTCGGAGACGCTCCGGACGGCCGTCAATGTGGTCCCGGCAAGCTGCTCCGAAGGTCTCGCGGGTACCAGAGTTGGTTTCGCGTGTGCACTCATCATCTTCCTCGGCTCTTCCTCTGCTTACGCCGGCGCTTGGAGTGCTGTGCCCGCTGGCGGGAAACACTTACAGTCTTGTTTGTAGAGCGCCAGTTCACGGGATACAAGAGTACGGGCGGACCTGCCCGCAGGGTCGAAGGCGAAGCTGGCCATCGGACAGGTAATCGAGTGGCGCGGGGGGAACGCGCTGAAAACTGCTGCGAATCTTTTCAGAATCCGGGCGGGACGCTTTGAACGAGAGTTACTTCGGGGCGGCCACGTGGGTTCAACTCTGCGCTTTTGGCTCGGTCGGCACGGCGCGCTTCACGCCCGTCCACTCCAGAATCTCTTTCGCCACCCAGATAGGGCCGACAAGAAAGTAGACGGGGCCCTGGAAAAAGGCAGGATTGTTGCCTTCAATGCGGTGGCCGACGAGCAGCATCACCCATCCGGAAACGAACAGCGCGAGGCCCCAGCGCCACTCGTGCCAGTTCACGCAGGTCAGGATGATCCCGGCGAAAATCACCGGAATGCCGACGGCGTGGAGCACGCGGTTGGCCACATTATGGTGCTCGTGTTCGTATTTCTCCATGTAGGGATCAATGTTGGCCATTGCTGCGCACCTCTTTCTTGTCTTTCTACTCTCAATGCGCAGCGAGCGCAACCACGCCGCGCGAAGACCCCAGCGGCTGGTCCAGAGGTTGGTCGGGCGAGTGGTTTTCCGGCTGCTCCCTTTCGTACTGCACTGTTTTGTCCCGCACTACAGGATGCTGCGCACCACGCCGCCCTCGGCCCTTACGGCCGCTCCGTTGATTGCAATCGAGCGCCCGCTGGCCAGGAAGGCGACTACGGCGGCCACCTCTTCCGGCGTCTCAAAGCGTTTCAGAAGCGAGGCAGGCCGCACCGCCTTGAAGAACTCCTTTTCGACATCGGCCGGGGTCAGTCCGCGCTGTTTGGCAACGCTCGAGACGAAGTTGGCCATGCCTTCCGAGGCCGTCGGGCCCACGAGCACGGAATTCGCGGTGATTCCCGTGCCTGCCACGCTCTCCGCGACCCCGCGCGCGATGGCCACCTGCGCTGTTTTTGACATTCCGTAATGGACCATTTCCGGCGGGATGTTCTGCGCCGACTCGCTGGAGATGAAGATCACGCGCCCCCAATTGCGGCTTAACATGCCGGGCAGATACTGGCGCGTCAGCCGGACTCCGCTCATCACGTTCACTTCAAACATGTTCATCCAGTCCGCATCAGTAATCTCCGCGAACGGTTTGAGGGCGTAGTAACCCAGGTTGTTGACGAGGATGTCCGCATCCGGCACCAGGCGCACAAACTCCGCAGCCCCCTGAGCAGTTCCCAGGTCTGCGGCCACGCCTCGCAGCTTCGCGTCCTTCGATTTCTTTCGGATCTCGTCCATCGCAGAGGTGACTCGCACCTCGGTCCGTCCATTCACGATGACCGTGGCGCCCTCTTCAGCAAGTGTCGCGGCGATGGCCAGACCGATTCCGGCCGTCGAGCCCGACACCACAGCCGTTTTCCCCTTCAATTCGAGGTTCATTAAATCCCTCCGTGGCGTTTCTCCGGGCTACCGGCCTTCCGCTCCACATTGGATGCAGGTTACAGCCGGGCGCTGCGGCCTTTTGTGATGAGAGCCCATCTGAAAAGCTGGCTGTGGCATTGCCTACCAGACAGGCGGCAGTGTACGTTATCTGCAGGCCGGGCCCTCGCCGGAGCGAGCAGGCTGGCCACCGCAATCTTCGGAATCCGGAAGGGCTGCAAAATCATCCAATCCCAGGGGATGGGGCTTCGGGGCCGGGTTGCTGCGGGCCGTCAGGTCTGTGCTGGATTGCGCCTTGCGCCACCGGTTATCCCTTTGTCAGATTGTTAGGCGAGGCCGTTTCAAGCCCGTTGTTACCGGTGCGACGTTGAAGATGTGTGGAACCGGCTGCCTCGGCCGGCGCGTCAGAGAGTCAGCGAGGGTGCGAATGAGGTTGAAATACTCGTTGTTGTATTCCGTTGCGCTGCTGCTGTGGAGCGGCTGCAATCGAGCCAGCCCGCAGGCCGCCGGCCCGCAAATGCCGCCGCCTCCACTGGTGACCGTGGCGGAAGCCAAGGCGCAGGACGTGCCCGTGTACCTGGACGAAATCGGGAAGAGCTACCCTTTCGAGTCCGTGACGGTCACGCCGCAGGTCGGGGGGCGCATCACGGAAAGGCGTTTCCAGGATGGCGACAGTTTGACCAAGGGGGAGCTGTTGTTTGTGATCGACCCGCGCCCCTACCAGGCTCAGTTGGATTCGGCGAAGGCCGGTCTGGCGCAGGCGAAAGCGGCGCTCGAACTCGCCAAAACTCAGTTCGCCCGCGACGAGGAGTTGGTGGGGTCGAAGGCCATCTCCAAGCAGGACTACGACACAAAGAAGAACACGGTGCAGGTAGACCAGGCGCAAGTGGA
>DATFZR010000041.1:0-3030 GCA_035314265.1 Candidatus Acidiferrales bacterium | reverse complement strand
CCGCGGCACATCCCATAGCGCTACGTACGTGTAGACGCCCTCGTCGGCAGCCGCAGCGGCAGCCGGCGCCTGCGCGCGCGCCGGACGCCCGCCGGAAGCGGCAACCACAGCGATCGCCGCGGAAATCAGCAGTATGAGTTGCAGTGCTCGCCTCGCCATCGTCCCGCCCCCTCTTCCTTCTGCCTATCTGCTCGAAACCATAAGGTAGCACACGCTTTCAGCTCGCGCCCTTCTCCGCGCTGCTGCGGCAGACCCGCAGGCGCGAGAGAGGCTCCGCCGCCGTCAGTGCGTTCTCCTGATCTCCTTGACCCCGAGATTCAGCCGGCGCCGGAGAAGGGCTCGCAGAGTTCCGCCTTCGGCGTATCCCACGCGCGCGGCAACTTCCTCGACGCTTGCGCTGCCGGTTTTCAACAGGTGCACCGCGCGCTCCACGCGCAAACTCTGGAAGTAGGAAAGCGGCGATCTCCCCAGCACGCTCTGCATGCGGCGCGCGAGCGTCCTTTTGCTGGAGCCCACGGCCCTTGCCGCATCATCCAGTGAAAACCCGCGCGCCAGTCCCGCACGCGCCCAACTTTCAAAACGCTGAACGATGGGATCGGAGTGGATCAGGTGATCCGTGAGCGCATAGACGGACTGCGACGGCCGGGAATCCACAATCAGATACTTCGCGGTGAGAGAGGCGAGTTGCGGGCTGACCCCTCTTACCAGCCACAGCGCCAGATCCATGTGGCTCAAGGCCGCTCCCGCGGTGACGAAGCTGCCGGACTTCACGATCATATTCGATTCGTCCAGCAGAACTCTGGGATATCGCTTGCGAAACAACGGCGCCAGCCACCACGTGGTGGTTGCGTGATGGTGGTCGAGCAGGCCGGACTCCGCCATCACAAAGGTTCCTACGCAGGCGGCGGCCATCGTTGCGCCGCGGCCGGCCCAGTGTCGAAGAGCAGCGACAGCGTCCGGGATGTCCGGCCTGGCCAGCGCGGCCTCCAGCGGACCGGGCATCTTGAATCCAATGGCCGGCACCACCACGCAATCGGGCGCCCGCGCGCCGATCGCATGCACCGGAACGTTCAGGCCCTGGGAGGTTCGGACTGCTCGGCGCACTCCCACAATGTTCACTTCAAACCGAGGCGCCTCGATTCCGGACACTTCGATCAGTTCATTCGCGGTCTGGAGGGAATCGAGGACGGCGGACAGGCCCAAATCAAAGACGCCATCGAGAGCGAGAACGTGTACGCGCATGGCAATAATGATACCAAATGAGGCGTTCTTGCCTATCGTAAAAAGTAGCGGGCGGGCTTAATCTGTGACTCGGCCAGCCTTCTATTCACCGGGCGCTCAGAGAGATACTCAGGGAATACTGAGGGCGGCTCAAAGGAGATCCGAAATGCCTACACTTAGCTTGTTTGTCCGTCTGGAGGCGAAGCCCGGAAAAGAGAACGATGTCGCCGCGTTCCTGAAGCAGGGCCTCGAACTCGCCAACCAGGAGACCACCACTCCGGTGTGGTTCGCGCTGCGGCTCGGGCCAACCACGTTTGCGATATTCGATGCCTTCCGCGACGAGGCAGGACGGCAGGCGCATCTGAACGGCCCGATCGCCAAGGCTCTTATGGCGCAGGCTCCGAACCTGCTGGCCGCGGCTCCCGTGATCGAAAAGATGGAAGTGCTGGGCTCCAAGCTTCCCAAGTAGAAGCCGTGCGGCTGCTTGCGGAACGCCGTGCCGGCTTCGGGTGATGCCGGGATGTTGCGCCTGTGCCGCGGATCAGGACGAAGATTCCGTCTCGTCCTCTTCCGCCACCCGCAGGTACGCCGCGCCGTGCCTGTGCAACCCGGCGCTCGGCACTTCTTGCACGTACACCACACGCGCCGGTACGAAGATGTTTGCCGCGCCCTTCGTAAACGGCACGGCGACCTCCAGAATATCGGACTCGGTGAACCGCCGCCGGGAGCGGAAGCACAATCCGCCCTGCGACATATTCTCGCAAACGGCCAGCTCCAGGTCGGCCCCCGTGGCGCGCACGCACGCGGTAAGCCGCGTGCGGAAGCGCGGCGTGGCCTGCCGGTCGTGCGTTTGCGCCGGCTGCCCGATGCGCTGGAAATCGCCCGTCCCGCTTCCAGGACGGCCGGGATTCTCATCGAGCGTTTGCACCCAGATCGTGGGAATCTCGCAGGCATCGCATGGCCGCGCGATGCCCTTTTGCGTGTTGAAGCACAGCATGTCGCGCTCGCTCACATAGACGACCTCGCGCCGCCGGCAGAAGCAGCATTCGAGCAGCATGCAGGCGACGGCGCTGCGCGACCTGACCCGTTCGGGAAACTCGATGGCCCAGAATTCCTCTTCGCCCGGCAGAAGCTCCACGCTGTACAGCCGCAGATCGCCCTGCGCGCCCGCCACGCCGAGCACGCGCGCGTTGGCTTCCATCCAGCCATCCTCGCCGTGCCGCCGCCGCACCACCAGCGATTGGCCCGGCACGATGCGTCCCGTGGCCGCGGGCAGCTCCACGAGCGCGCCCTCGCGATGGATTTCAACGGTCGAACCGCCCTGCTGGAATTCGCGCCCGTCGGCGTCTGTGCCTCGCGCCTCAATGCGCAGGCGCAGCCGCACCCGTTCTTTTCCCGTTGTTAGCGTGGCCTGCTGCATCCCTCAGCCTCCCCTGCCTCTACGCGCCGCCCTGCAACGCGCGGATGTGGCCCTCGAGGGCCTGGCAGTACTGACGTTCCGCTTCCAGCTCTGATTGAAGTTTTCTCACCAGCAATTCGAACCGCTGGATCTCCATCCGCAGCCGTTGCAGATCGGCCGGGGTTGGCGCACTCGGGCTGGCGCTCGCGGGCGAAACCTGCGGGCGCGCCGGCGCGGGTGGCGTAGCAGCAGCCGCTGGTGCGGCAACTGGCGCGGGCGGAGGAGTCGCCGCAGGGCGCGCCTGCGTACTTGCTGGAGCGGCAGGAGGCGTTGCCGCCGGCGGCCGGTGCATTTGCGCAGGCAGCGCATCAGCCGCCGCCGCGGGCGCGCCGGCGCCGCTCTTCGGCGTC
>DATFZR010000040.1:0-2599 GCA_035314265.1 Candidatus Acidiferrales bacterium | reverse complement strand
GGCGATTCAGGACAATGTCGTCTTTGCGCGAGCCCTGGGCGCGCGCGGCGCTGGGCAGCGCGAGACAGACGAGCAGAGCCAGGAGCTGGAATCGGCGGCTGCGCATGCGTATTTCCTCCTCAGTGGCGCGGACGTTCACGTGCGCGCGTCTGCGGGCAGGGATCAGAGAGCGAGAGAAATCTAACACGGAGTTCACGGAGAGACGGAGCACACGGAGCACACGGAGCACACGCGGAGCCTAGACGCGCTGGTTCTTCGGGCGCGCTCCGGGGGAGGCAGCGGCGGGCGTTGCGGCGGTGAGCTCTGAGGCGATGGGAAGGAAGGGCTCGATGCTCGCTCCTGGGCCACCTGCTGCCGACCGATTGCGGAAGGCCGGAACGCCGAAGCGGGCGGCTTTGCCTTCGTCGAGTACGGCGCCGCAGTGGCGGCAGAGCGCGACGCCCATTTTGACGGGCTCGCCGCACACCGGGCATTCCTGCATGGGCGCGATTTTGACGAGCCAGGGCCGGTCGAGGCCCAGATGGCGCGCGGCGCGGCGTTGCACGTCGGAGATGTGCTCGGGGCGGTTGGGCGCGCGTGCGTAGAGGGCGTCGGCCTGCTCGACCAGGTCGTGGAAGAAGGCGTCGCGGCGCGCCGCTGCGTCGCGCAACTCGTCATCGATGGGCTGATCGCCCGCGCAAACGAAAACGCCGTAGCGGCGGAGATCGGCGTCGGGGTTGTGCTCGGCGAGCACGGATTTGGCAATCACGCGCGCGGACCAGTAGCGTTCGCCCTTACGGTCGTCGCCCATATCGTAGAGCTCGGTGCGGCCGTAGATGGGGGTGAGCGACGCGCGTTCGCCGGGGGGGCACGCGGGTATCGTGTAGATGCCCAGGCCAGCCTGGTCTGAGAAGAAATCCTGCGTGGAGATGTTGGCGATGACGGCGCGGTCTTCGCGGTTCAGGTATTCCTTGCGATCGGTCACGTGGGGTTGCCTCCTCGGACTAAGTCTGCATGCGGCGCGTGCCGCTTGTAGCGCGGGACAAAGCCCTGCGGTTTTTGCCAGCCCCAGCGACTTCGAGCCGCAGGGCTTTTCGCCCTGCGCTACAGGACGTCTCCGATGAATCTGTGCGCTATGCCCTTACCACGAACGGTTGGGCGTGGAAGGCAGGTACGGCGTCGTCCAGCTTGTCGTAGGCCCAGGACTCGTAGTCGGTGTCCTTTTTTGCTTCGCGGTTCAGGATGGCGTTGCGGCGCTGGGTGCGAGGCAGGCCTCGGGAGTAGTCGATGGCGCGGATTAGCCATTCGACGGCGGAGGCGGAGAGAGGGAGAAACTCGCCCAGGGGGCCTTCGAGCGTGAAGCAGTGCTCGTATTCGCCTTCGGCGGGGAACGGGCCGAGAGCAGGGATGCTGATGCCGCCTTCGCGCTCGATCGTTTGCGCGTACCAGAGAGCGGGAGGGCCGTAGAGTTCCGGCGGGAGCCAGCGCTCGAGGTGCCAGCGGTCGTGGGGCATGTATTTGGGGACGCGGCGGAGTTCGGCGACTTCGCGGAGGATCGCGCCGGTTGAGGGGTCGCGGTCGGTCCATTTGCCGCCGATCCAGGTGAGGCGCGACCAGCCCCAGACTACGCGGAAGTTGGGGCGGCTGTAGAGATTGAGGCCGCCGGCGCTGGTGATGCGGTCTGCGACATCGGCGGGGGCGCGTTTCGATTCGCGGAGGACTTGGATCATGGATTTGTGGGACGGCATTTCTGCGTGTTTGGTTTGTTGCTGAAAGACGGCACGGGAGATTGCTTGGTGCGGCCGGGAGTGGTGGCGACACTTTGGTGAGAAGAACGGGACAGGCAGAAATGCCTGTCCTACCAAGCGCCAAAGCGCCGTAGGGGCGGCGGCTGCCTTTCCGTCGGGGCACAATGAAGTGAACCGGACGGGAGGGCATAGCGTGCCGTGCCCCTACGAACGCTCCAGCGGTTTTCACCTGCGAGGGTTACGAGGCGTTGGATCAGGGTCACCCTGCATGCGCGGGGTGCGCGCTGGCGTTAGTAACCGCTCGGGACTGCCAGGCCGTCCACGAAGGCCCCGTAGCGGGGGCCGTCCATGAAGATCTGGAAGCCGGTGGTGAAATAGAAGAGGTAGGAAGAGGCGAGGCCGCCGGAAGCGCCGTAGACCGGGAAAACGGTCTGGCCACCGACCTCGTAGAAATCGATTTCCTTCATCACGGCGCGTCCCCAGCGGGCGAGCGCGATGAAGTCAATGCGCGTGGGATCGGCATGGATGCTGGTCTTGATGGGGATGCCGGCCATGCGCTTGTCCACCTGCTGGTTGAACAGCAGGTCGGGCATGCCGCTGCCGGCAGGCACCTGGTTGCGCACGATTTCAGAAATCGTGACGCCGAGCTGCTCCCAGGCGTGCTCCTGCTCGGGAGACATGTAGGCGATCAGCTTTTCGCGCGTGAGCACGTCGGTGCCCAGCACTTTGCGGAGCTTGTTGACGGCCAGGCGGATGTTGGCCGGAACCAGCGCGGCGTTGCCCGCGGCGAAGTGCGGAGTGCGCAGCGCCTCGGGGTAGGTCGAGCGAGAAAGGCCGAGCCAGGTGCCGGTGGTCGAGTCCAGGAGATATTT
>DATFZR010000039.1:0-3335 GCA_035314265.1 Candidatus Acidiferrales bacterium | reverse complement strand
TACCAATCGCTGGGATACGAGCAAATCAAAATCTACAGCTCGATGAAGCCGGAACTGGTACCGGTGATTGCGGCGGAGGCGCACCGGCTGGGGCTGCGGGTGAGCGGGCACGTGCCCGCCTTCATGACCATGGAGCAGGCGGTGGAGCAGGGCTACGACGAGGTGCAGCATGCCAACTTCTGGTTCCTGAATTTTGAGTTCGACCAAGTGAAGGACACGCGCACACCGGCACGGTTCACGGCCGTGGCAGAGCACGCCGCGGAGCTGGATTTGAGTTCCGAGGCTGTGCGTTCATTTATTCGCCTGCTGCAACAACACCACACGGTGCTGGACCCGACGGTGGGGGTATTCGAGGAAATGTTTGTCGCGCGTGCGGGAGAGGTATCTCCCGGATTCGCGCCGATCGCGAGCCGGTTGCCGGCGCAGATCCGGCGCGGGGCGTTTGGGGGCGGGCTGCCGGTGCCGGCAGGGAAAGACCAGAGGTATCGCGACTCCTACCAGGCGATGCTGCGGATGCTGAAGCAACTGCACGACGCGGGAATCACGATTGTGGCGGGGACGGATTCGATCGCAGGGTTTGCGCTACACCGCGAATTCGAGAATTACGTGGCCGCGGGTATTCCCGCGCCGCAGGTGCTGCAACTGGCGACGCTGGGCGCGGCGCGGGTGATGAAGCACGAGAATGAACGGGGATCCATCACGGCGGGGAAGCTTGCGGACCTGATCCTGGTGGATGGGGACCCGACGGCACGGATTTCCGACATACGGCGTGTGGTGACGGTGATCAAGGATGGAACCGTGTATGACGCTGGGGCGGTGTATGGGGCGCTGGGCGTGCGGCCGGCGACGGAGAAGCCATAGCGCGGGCTGGAACAGGCCGCGCCGGACGGCCGGGTTGCGAAGATCGGGGAGTTTTCGCTGCTGGAGCGCGGAGAAGAGCACAGGCTGAGAGCCTGTGCTACCTGGTCTGATCCATCAGGCTGGTTACCGAGCCGATCAGGTCGTACTTCGTGAGGATATCCAGGTGGCCGTCTGCGTGTTCTACGAAGACGGCGGAGCCTTGCTGGCTGAGGACGCGGGTGAGGCGCTCGATGGGTGCGTCCGCGGGGACGCGCGGCAGGGGCGGGCCCATCACCTCGCGCACGACGAGTTTGCGCAGGTCTTTTCCGTGGAGGGCCAGGGTGAGGATCTGGTCCTCGGCGACGGTGCCGATGGGCTGGACGTCTTCGCACACGGGGATCTGGGAAATGTCTTCCGCCTGCATGGTCTTCAGGGCGTGGAAGACGGTCTGGAAGGGCTTGACGGTGACGAGCTCGCGCGCCGGGCCACGCGCCTTTTTCGCCTTTACGACGTCGGCGGCGGTGAGGGTCACGGCTTTCTCGCTGTAGCCGTGTTCGGCCATCCAGGAATCGCTGAAGACGTTGCTGAGGTAACGCATGCCGGTGTCCGGCAGAAAGGCGACGACGAAGTCTCCGGGTTTATAGGTGCGGGCGAGACGCAGCGCCCCGGAGACGCAGCCGCCGCAGGAGCCGCCTGTGAAGATGCCTTCCATGCGCGCGAGACGCCGTGCGGTGACGAAGCACTCCTCATCGGTGACCTGGAGGACGTCGTCGAGAATTGAGAAATCCATATTGCCGGGCAGGATGTCTTCTCCGATGCCCTGGACCACGTAGGTAGTGGCTTTGATCAGGCGCTTATTTTTGAAGTAGTCGTAATAGAGCGAGCCGATCGGGTCCACGCCGATGACCTGGATTTTGGGATTCTTCTCCTTCAGGAATTTTCCAACGCCGCTGATGGTGCCTCCGGTGCCCATGCCGCAGACGAAGTGGGTGATCTTTCCTTCCGTGTCTTCCCAAATTTCGGGGCCGGTGGAATCGTAATGGGCGCTTGCGTTGTACGGGTTGTCGTACTGGTTGGGGTAGAAGGAGTTGGGGATTTCCTTGGATAGCTTTTTGGCGACGGAGTAATAGCTGCGTGGGTCGCTGGGCTCGACGGCTGTGGGGCACACGATTACCTCGGCGCCCAGGGCCTTGAGCAGGTCAATTTTCTCGCGCGACTGTTTGTCGGTGATGGTGAAGACCACTTTGTAGCCGCGGACGGCGGCGACCAGGGCAAGTCCCATGCCGGTGTTTCCGGAAGTGCCTTCGATGATGGTGCCGCCGGGCTTGAGCAGGCCAGCCTTCTCCGCGGCATCGATCATGGTGATGCCAATGCGGTCCTTCACCGAGCCGCCGGGGTTCAGGTAGTCTGCCTTGACCCACATCTCGCAGGGGATGCCCTGGGTGATGCGGTTGAGCCGGATGAGCGGCGTGTGGGCGACCGCCTCGAGAATGTTCTGGCACTTCATGCGTCGAATCTCCTGGGCAATGCGGTACGCATCAGATTAGGGGCTTCGCTCGGGCGTGTCCAGCCCGCAGCCCCGACGCGGTGAGATAGCTGTGAAAAACGGCGGAGACAGACAGGGACAGGGACAAAGCTGGTGACAAAAATGGCCGCCGCGAAAAAAGTGGAACGCGGGAAGGCCCGCTGAGGTCAATCAACGCAGATGGGCAGCGCCCCCGCAACCTCTCGCCTGGTGAATCCTCCCGCGACGCAGCTCGGCCTGCGCAACGCCGTGTTCACGGGCACGGGAACGCGCCACGACACGGGCGAGGTGCCGGGCTGGCTCTCGATCAAAACAATGATTACGGGGTCCGCTGTGTGGGAGACTGAGCGGCAGTTCACCGTGGATCGAAACAGCTACCTCATCCTGAATGACCATCACCGCTATACACTCCGTTTTGAATCGACGGCACCCGTGACGACGTTCGTACTGTTTTTCGAGCGCGGGCTGGCCGAAGACGCCCTGCGCTGCCGGACGACTCGGAGCGAGCGGCTGCTCGATGAACCGGCTGAAGCGGGAATTCCCGCCAAGTTCTTCGAGCGCCTGGAGACGCGGGCGAGCCCGCTCTTCGGATTGGTGGAGCGGTTTCGCAACGAGGTTGCGGCGGGTGTCGCGGAGCCCAAGGCTGACGACTGGTTCCTGCGCATGGCTTCCCAGATGGTGCGCGAGCAGCGCGGCGCCAAACGGAGCGAGGCGCGCTTGCCGGGGATACGCGCTTCGACGCGAGCCGAACTTTTCCGCCGGGTGTTGCGCGGACGGGACTACCTGCTTTCGCAGAGCGACGGGCGCGTGACGCTCCGCGATGTGGCGCGGACGGCGTGCCTCTCCCCTTTCCACTTCCACCGAGCGTTCACACAGGCGTTCGGCCAGACGCCGCACCAGGCGCTGACTCGCTATCGCCTGGAGCGCGCCGCTGCCCTGCTCGCCCGCGGAGAGCGCGTGACCGATGTAT
>DATFZR010000038.1:0-3975 GCA_035314265.1 Candidatus Acidiferrales bacterium | reverse complement strand
AAGATTTTGCAGGCGCTCGGTGATCGTTGAGGGTTTGGTGTCCGAGCCGGAGACGGAGTAGCCCAGGGTCAACAGCACCTCGGCGATGCCGCTCATGCCGATGCCGCCGATACCCACAAAATGAATGTGCTGGAAATTGCGGAAGACCACCATCATGGCCGCGCCACCTCTTCGATCAGATTGACGATGTCCGCGACCGCGCGCGGGTGGGCGAGCGCGCGGGCGCGGTGTTCCATTTCCTCCATTCGCTCGGGATGCTCCAGGAGCGAGGAGATTTCTTCGACCAGGCGTTTTGGGCTGAGCTGGGGCTCGGGAATGACGCGCGCGGCGCCGGCGGATTCCAGGGCCTGCGCGTTGCGCAACTGGTGGCTGTCGGTGGCAGCGCCGAAGGGGATGAAGATGGCGGCGCGTCCCGCGGCGGCAACTTCCGCCGCAGTGATCGCGCCCGCGCGGCAGACGATCAGGTCCGCCCGGGCGAACTCCTCCGCCATGTTCGAGATGAAAGGCACAACCTCCGCGTTGAACTCCCGACGCGCATATGCCACGCGAACAGCATTATAGTCGCGTTCACCGCTCTGGTGAATCACGAAAAGGTGATTTTTTTGCGGCAGGAGTGCGTCCAGGGAATCGATCGCGGCGCGGTTGATCACCAGCGACCCCTGGATGCCGCCAGTGATCAGCAGGCGGAACGGCGCCACGTGCGGCTTCGGGGCGATCTGGAAGAATGCGGCGCGCACCGGGATGCCGGTGACGACGGCGCGGCTCCCCAGCCGGGTGGCCGTGGCCTGATATGCCGTGGCCACGCCGCGCGCCATTCCGGCGAGCACACGATTCGTGAATCCCGGCTCCGCGTTGGGCTCGAAAATCACCGTCGGGACGCCCGCCAGCGCGGCGGCCAGCAGAAATGGCCCGGAAGCGTAGCCGCCCACACCGAAGGCCGCGGTGAAGCGCCGCCGCTCCAGGATGGAAGTCGATTCGCTGATCGCCGGGACCAGCAGCGCCAGGTTGCGCAGCAGCCGCAGCCCGCCGATGCCCTTCAACCCCGCCACGGGAATCGAGGCGAACGGCAGTCCGGCCTCCGCCACCATCCTCGCTTCCATGCCGCGTTCTGTTCCCACGAGCAATACTTCCCTTTCCGGTCCGCGAGCCAGCCACTCACGTGCCACGGCCATGGCCGGGAACACGTGGCCGCCTGTTCCGCCGCCTGCAATCGCGAGTCTCACGTCAATCCGCGTACTGGCTGATGTTCAGCAGGATGCCGGTGGCCAGCAGCATCACGAACAGGCTCGATCCGCCATAGCTGACGAACGGAAGCGGGATGCCTTTTGTGGGCAGAAGGCCGACCACCACGCTCAGGTTGAAGAGCGCCTGCCCGACCACCAGGAAGGTGATGCCCAGCGCCAGCATCCGTCCGAAATCGTCGGGCGCGGCCAGCGCGGCGCGCACCCCCCGCCAGCCGTAGATCGCGAACAGCACGATCACCACCGCCGCGCCGATAAAGCCCAGTTCCTCGGAGAGCACGGCGAAAATGAAATCTGTGTGCGCCTCCGGCAGATAGAAGAGTTTCTGGCGGCTGGACATCAGCCCGACCCCGAAAAACCCACCCGACCCCACGGCAATCAGCGATTGCAGAAGCTGGAAGCCCGCGCCCTGCGGGTCCTGGTCCGGATGGAGAAAAGCCATCAACCGGTTGTAGCGGTAGGGCACGCGAACGATCAGCAGGTAGATGGCAGGAATCGCGGCGGCCACGGCCATGCCCAAAAACCGCAGCGAAAGGCCGGCTTCAAACAGCATCGCGCCGGCCACCAGCAAGATCATCAGCGACGTGCCGAGGTCGGGCTCGATCACCACCAGGCCCGCGAGCACCAGCACGGGTCCTAGCGCGGGCACCAGCGTTTCCCAAACGTGATTCACGTTCGCGCCCCTGCCCTTCACGCGCGGCTCCAGGAACCAGGCCAGGAAAATGATCACGGCCAGCTTCGCGAATTCGGATGGCTGGAGGCTCGCCGGCCCCACACGCACCCAGCGATGCGTGGCATGCGCGCGATCCAAAAAGAGAACGGCCAGCAGCAGGATCAAAACGACGCCCAGTACCGTAAACACCACCGGCGGGCGACGGAGCACGTGGTAATCCATGCGCGAAAGCGCCAGAAGGCCCGCCAGGCCAACCGCCAGCGCAGCCACCTGGCGGAGAAAGAAGCCGTAGGCGCTGCCCGTCTGGCTTTGCGCCGTAACTGCCGAGGCGCTGAACACCATCACGGCGCCCATCACACAGAGCGTGAGCGTCGCCAAGAACAGCCAGCGGTCGGGGCGCATTCCACGCGGCATCAGCGTATCCCTCCGGCCGCCTGTATGGCTGTGCCGCCCAGCGGCGCCAGCCCGCGCACCAGATTCACAAACACGCGGCCGCGATGCTCAAAATTCTGAAATTGATCGAAACTCGCACAGGCGGGAGCGAGCAGAACGATGTCGCCGGGACGCGCCGCCTCAAAGGCCGCCAGCACCGCGCGGTCGAGCGTGCCGCACATCTCCAGTGGCACCGCGCCCTGGATCTGCGAGGCGATTTTCTCCGCCGCGGCCCCGATCAGAAAGACGCGGCGCGCGCGCTCCGCCAGCAGCGGCCGCAGCGGGGCGTAGTCGCTTCCTTTATCCTTGCCGCCGAGGATCACCAAAAGATTTGCCCGGAACGCTTCAAGCGCCTTCGCGGTGGCGTCCACGTTGGTGGCTTTGGAATCGTTGTAGAACTGCACGCCGGCAATCTCCGCCACGAATTGCAGGCGGTGCTCGACGCCGGGAAACGTCCGCACTCCCTCGGCAATCGCCGCGGGAGCGGCCCCGCAAAGGCATGCGGCCGCAGCCGCCGCCAAAACATTCTCGAGGTTGTGGTCGCCGCGCAGGGAAATCTCCGCGCGCGATAGCAGGCGCGCCTCCGCGTCTCCGTCGCAGAACAGGATGTCGCCGCCGCGCACAAACGCTCCGCGCGCCACTTCCTTCTTCCGGCTGAACCAGTACACCCGGGGGCGCGAAGGCACGTAACGCGCCGAGGGCGCATCGTCCGCGTTGATCACGGCGGCGTCTTCGCGCTTCTGATTCTCGAACACGCGCGCCTTCGCCGCGGCGTAGGCTTCCAGCGAGCCGTGGCGGTCAATGTGGTCGGGCGTCAGATTCAGGAAGACGGCCACGTCCGGCCGGAAGGCCACAATCGCTTCGAGTTGAAAGCTCGACACCTCCACCACGGAGACGCTCCCGTCGCGCGATTCGTCCACCAGCGAAATCAGCGGAGTTCCGATATTGCCTCCCACCAGCGCCGGCAGCCCGGCGGTTTTCAGGATGTGGCCGGTGAGCGCCGTCGTCGTGGTCTTTCCGTTCGAACCGGTGATGGCCACAAGCCTGCCGCGCAGAAACCGCCAGGCCAGCTCGATCTCGCTCCAAATGGGGATGCCCTTTTTGCGCGCGGCGAGCAGGTCTTCCAGATCGAAGGGAACGCCGGGGCTGGGAACGATAAGGTCAGCGGCCAGAAAGCTCTCGCGGCGGTGCCCGGCCGGTTCGAGCGCGACGCCCGCCGGCCCCAGCTTTGCGGCGGCATCCGTGAGCTCCGCGGCAGGACGCGCGTCCGTGGCCGTCACCTGCGCCCCGCGCGCCGCGCAGAAGAGCGCCGTAGCCACGCCGGTCCGCGCCAGTCCTACCACCAGCACGCGCTTTCCTCCGAGTTCGACAGGTGGTTTCATCGCAGTTTGAGCGTGGTCAGCGCGAAAAGTGCAAAGACCAGCGACGCAATCCAGAACCTCACGATGATTTTCGACTCGCTCCATCCGGCCAGCTCGAAATGATGGTGCAGCGGCGCCATGCGGAAAATGCGCTTGCCCGTCAGCTTGAAAGAGCCGACTTGGAGGATCACGGACAACAGCTCGATCAGAAAGATGCCGCCGATTGACACCAGCAGAATTTCCTGCTTTATGATGACGGCCACCGTTC
>DATFZR010000037.1:0-4132 GCA_035314265.1 Candidatus Acidiferrales bacterium | reverse complement strand
TGCGGGGAGAGAAGAAGTAATATCGGGCGCGCACCGTTTGGCCGGTGTGCGCCATCCAATCAGGAGCACCGGCAGGGAGGAAGTCCATGGAAAAGGCCGCAACGAATGCGGTGACTGAAAAGGCCATGTTTGGCGCGGGCTGCTTCTGGGGAGTCGAGGCGGCGTTCCGGCGCGTGCCGGGAGTCGTGTCCACCGCGGTGGGATATTCCGGCGGGAACTTCCCGAATCCCACGTATGAAGACGTGTGCGGCCACCGCACGGGCCACGCCGAGGTTGTGCTCGTGGAATTCGAACCCGCAAAGCTTTCCTACGACGCCCTGCTGAACGTTTTCTGGGAATCGCACGATCCCACTCAGATGAACCGCCAGGGGCCGGACCACGGCTCGCAGTACCGGACCGCGATCTATTACTTCTCGCCGGAGCAGGAAGCCATGGCGCGCGCCTCCAAGGCGAAGCTCGAGGCCAGCGGGAAGCTGCGGCGGCCCATCGCCACGGAAATCACCAAGGCGAGCGAATTCTGGCGCGCCGAGGATTATCACCAGCAATACCTGGAAAAGCGCGGCGCAGCGAGCTGCCACTTCTAGGAGCAGCAGGAGTTCGATCGATCTCCCCGGCTCCCGCCTGCCGCCGCGGAGAAACCTCTCCGTGGCCACCGTGTTACATTGTCCTGAGCGTCCAGCATGAGCATCGGATCCATCTTCGGAAGGAAGCCGAGGAGTTTTCGGTGGCTCGATCTTCTTCTCCTTCTGTTTCTTCTCGGATTGGCCATTGCCGATCCCATTGACGAGCCGCATAAGCAACTCATCCTGCTGGCCATCGCCGTTTCGCAATGGCTCGAGGGCAGGCTGGTGGCTTGGAATCCCGCGCGAGGCGCGGGCTACAGCGTAGCCGTAAAAATCCTGCTGGCCACGCTGCTGCTGGATCACACGGGGACGATCGGCATCGAGAGCAGCTACTACCCGATTTTCTACCTGCCCATAGTGACCGCCGCTGTGTACTTTGGGCCGGCGGGCACGCTGCTGTGGACCACGGTAGCGTCCGCGGCGTACTCCTCCTACCTGTACCCGGTGCTGGTGATGCAGGGGGATGAATACATCTGGACGCAGCGCGGGAAGACGGAGATGGCCCTGCGCATTCTGTTCTTCTACCTGGCGGGGCTGGTGGTGAACCGTTTTGCCGTGGACCGCCGGCGGCAAACGGAGCGCTACCAGCATCTGGCCACGGAACTCGCGGAAATGAACCTGCAGCTCGAACGGGCGCAGGCGGAGGCGCGGCGTTCGGAGCGGCTGGCGGCGCTGGGGCAGCTTTCCGCGGGCCTCGCGCACGAGATTCGCAACCCGCTGGGCATCATCAAGGGCTCGGCGGAAATGTTGAACCGCAAGCTCGCCTCCGCCGACCCGCTGTCGAGCGAGCTGGCCGGATACATCTCCGGCGAGGTGAACCGGCTGAATACGCTGGTGGCGCGCTTTCTGGATTTCGCGCGGCCGCTGCCGCTCGAGCGCCGGCCGGCGGATGCGGCGCCCATCGTGGAACGCGCGCTGAAGTCCGCGCACGAGCAGTATCCCAACGCTCCCGTGCGCATCGAGCGCAACTTTGCCGCGGATGCACCGCTGCTGCGCATCGATGAGGGGATGACGGAGCAGGTGTTCCTGAATCTGGCAGTGAACGCCATCGAAGCCATGGGCGAGGCCGGAGGCACGCTGCGTGTTTCGATTCGCCCGGCGCAGTTGAACGGGCGCGCCGGGGCCGAGATCGAGTTCCGGGATACGGGTCCGGGAGTGCCGGAAACCTTGCGCGAGCAGATTTTCAATCCCTTCGTCACCACAAAGAAAACGGGAGTGGGGCTGGGCCTCTCCATCGTTTCGAAGATCGTGGACGAGCACACGGGAACGATTCGCCTGGAGATCCCGCCGGAGGGCGGCTCCAGTTTCCGGCTGTTTTTCCCAGCGGAAGCGCCTGCGGCGCAGGAAACCGATATGCTTGAGCAGGCTGCCGATGCAGCCGCCGCGAAAGTCTCGAAATGAAAGCGAACATCCTGATCGTCGAAGATGAGGCGCGCATGCGCCGCCTGCTGGAGTTGAGCCTGGGCGAAGAGGGCTACAACACGATCTCCGCGGACAGCGCGGAGGCGGGCCTGAAGCTCGCCGAGCGCGAATCGGTGGATCTGGTGCTGACGGACCTGAAGCTGCCCGGCATGACCGGGCTACAACTGCTCGAAGGCATGCGGCGGGTCCGCGCAGACATGCCGGTGGTGGTGATGACCGCCTACGGCACGGTGGAGAGCGCCGTGGAGGCGATGAAGGCGGGCGCGAGCGACTACGTGCTAAAGCCCTTCTCGCTCGACGAAATCAAGATGGTGGTGAAGCGCGAGCTGGATGTGCGCCGGCTGCGCGAGGAAAACCGCGACCTGCGCGAAGCGCTGGGCAAACGCTACGAGGCGCCGGGCATCGTGGCGCTTAGCGGAAAGATGCAGGAAGTGCTGGGGCTGGTGGATCGCGTCGCGCAGACAAATTCCACGGTGCTGCTGTGCGGCGAGAGCGGCGTGGGGAAAGACCTGATCGCCCGGGCCATTCACCAGCGGTCGCGTCGGTCCAAGGGACCGATGCTGAAAATCAACAGCACGGCGATTCCCGAGAGCCTGCTCGAGAGCGAACTCTTCGGCTACGAGAGGGGAGCGTTTACCGGCGCGGTGGGCAGCAAGCCGGGCAAGTTCGAGCTGGCCGACGGCGGAACGCTGTTTCTGGACGAAATCGGCGACGTACCGCCGGCCGTGCAGGTAAAGCTGTTGCGCGTGCTGCAGGAACGGGAATTCGAGCGTTTGGGCGGCACAAAAACCGTAAAGGTGGACGTGCGCCTGGTGGCCGCAACCAATCGCGACCTGCGCGCGGCACTCGAAGACGGAACGTTTCGCGAGGACCTCTACTACCGGCTTAACGTTGTGCCCATCAATATTCCGCCGCTGCGCGATCACAAGGAGGATATTCCCGCGCTCGGCGAGCTTTTTCTGCACAAGTTTGGCGACTCCTCCGCCAAGACTTTCCAGGGATTCAGTCCGGCGGCGATGGAGCGTCTGACGGGCTTCCACTGGCCCGGAAACGTTCGCGAGCTGGAGAACGTGATCGAGCGCGCCGTCGCGCTGTCGCCTGGGCCCATCCTCGAAGAGCGCGACATCCTGCTGGACCAGCCGGCGCAGAAAACCCGCAGCGCGGACCAATTCCTCCCCGACGGCATGACGCTCGAACAGTGGGAAGACGAAATGATCAAGGAAGCCATGCGCCGCGCCGCAGGCAATAAGAGCCAGGCGGCGCGCCTGCTGGGCCTCTCGCGCAACTCGCTGCGGTATCGCCTCTCCAAGCTGGGGATTCCGGACGAGCCGGAATCCTGAACGAGCCCGGAATACCTGAAATTGACGACAAGCGGAAGAAGCGGCGGCCGGACACGCGTGGTTGCAGCGGCGTGATTCACCTGAAAAAACCTGAAGAACGCCAGCACAGCGCTCATGTTGTCACCACTCTCCACCATTGTGGTGTATCATCCGCTCATGGCCAGATCGCAGCAGGTACGCCGCAGCGTTACGCTTCCCTCCCAGGTGGACCGTCAGATCGAGGCTATTGCCAAGAAGCGGCGTCTCAGCGGAAACCGGGTCTTGGTGGAGCTGGTGGAGACGGGACTCGAAGCCCGCCGGCAAAAGGAAGAAGCCTTTTTTGAACTGGCCAGGCGTTTCCGCGAATCGCATGATCCAGCGGAGGCGAAGAAACTCGGCCAGGAATTGGGGCGCATGATCTTTGGCGAGTAAATTCCCCGGATCGCCACGTGGTCCCAAATGCCTTCCGCCGTTCGCGATCACTTGATCGAGCGCATGCGCGATCGAAACATCGGACTCGAGGATCTCAACAGGCTTCGCGTGTGGCTGGATTCGAGTCCAGAGGCGCCGGAAGGTCCCTGGTTCAAAGGCTTCGGTTCGTTCAAGCTTTGTGGCAAGGGACGTTTTCCGACCACTTTCCTTCTAACCGGGCAGACGGCCACTGGTAGGCAGCTCTGATTCTCACCCGTGGGCATGCGCCGACGCCGCTCCGGACTGGCTTATTTCAGCCACCCTCGGCCGAAATGCACCGCGAATTCTCACCAAACG
>DATFZR010000036.1:0-3006 GCA_035314265.1 Candidatus Acidiferrales bacterium | reverse complement strand
TGTGCCAACCAGTCCCGGAACGCGCGCCGCCGCCGCCAGGGCCACGGCGCAGGCCACTGGATTGCGTTTGTGCGGCATCGTGGAAGATCCGCCGCGCCCCGCGCCCGCGGGCTCAAAGACCTCGCCGATTTCGGTCTGCATCAGCAGCGCAATGTCTCGCGCGATTTTCCCCAATGTTCCGGCGAGCAGGCCAAACGCAGCGGCGACCTCCGTCCCACGGTCGCGATGGCCATGCCAGGGCACATCCGGCACAGCCAAATCCAATTCTTCGCCGAGCGCCCGGGCGACTTCCATGCCTTGGCCACCCAGAGCGGCCAGCGTCCCCGCCGCGCCGCCGAATTGCAGCACCAGAACTCGCCTGCGAAGCCCAGCAAGTCCCTGCCGGTGGCGATCCACTGCATCCAGCCAACCCGCAGCCTTCAGGCCAAACGTGGTGGGCAATGCCTGCTGCATCCAGGTGCGCGCCACCATGGGCGTCGAGCGGTACTTCCGCGCCAGTTCCGCCAGCGCGCCCGTCATGCGCCCCAGTTCCGCATCCACTTGGGTGAAGACGGAACGCAACTGAATCACCAGGCCCGTGTCGATCGCGTCCTGGCTCGTGGCGCCCCAATGGACAAAGCGCATGGCCTCCTGATCGTGCTGGCCAACCAGCGCCGTGAGACCTTTCACCAAGGGGATGGCCACGTTGCCGGCACGCGCTGTGGCGCGCGCAAGTTCAGCCGTGTCTAATAGTTCCGCGCGGCATTCGGCAGCAATGGCCGCAGCCGCACCCGCGGGAATCACACCCGTGCGCGCTTCGGCACGGGCCAGAGCCGCCTCAAAGTCCAGCATCCCTTGCAGGCGCGCCGCATCGCCCAAAAGGGCTTCGATGGTTTCCCAGCGGAAGAGCGGCCCCAGCAGACTCATGGCGTTACTCTTATCATTGGCGGGGTGATGAAGGAAACTTCTTCTTCGTGGAACGCCCCGGCCTCGCTCGCACTACCCTGGTCCGTCCGGACCTGCGTCGGCGAAGAGCTGGCCCCCAGCCGTCCGGCGCGTGCCGTCGAGCGATGTTCAAGGAACGCACTGGCGAACGATTATCGGCACCTTCGATTATCGATATTGCGTGCGTATATCGGACAATTCGTGTAGTCTACGGCACTGTCATGGCGCCCAAACGTCCCGCGTCGCCCGCCCTTGCGGAGCCCTCCGGTGGCGCTGCCGTACCTGCCCCGCCCGGGCAAGCCGCCCCCGCTCAGCCTGCCCCGCCCACCTCGTCCGTGCGCATTGATGCGTTGAGCGGCGACCCCAATTTCATGACCTCGCTGGCCCGCGGCCTGGCCGTCATGCATGCCTTCTCCGACCGCAAACGCGAGGTGACCATCTCGCAGCTCAGCCTCAAGACGGGGTTCTCGCGGGCCGCCGTGCGGCGCTGCCTCTACACGCTCATCAAACTGGGCTATGCAGGCACCAGCGACAGCCGCCATTTCCACCTTCGGCCGCGGGTGCTCGCGCTGGGCCACTCCTATATCAGCTCCATGCCGCTATCTTCCGCCGCGCAGCCCGTGCTGGACCACCTGAGTAAAGTGCTGCACGAATCCTGCTCCGTGGCCATGCAGGACGACCTGGAAATCGTCTACGTGGCACGAGCCAGCGTCACCCGCATCATGTCCATTGACCTCCACGTGGGCAGCCGCCTGCCGGGCTTTTGCACTTCGATGGGCCGGATCATCATGGCGTACCTCGAGCCCGAGGAGTTGGAGCGCGTTCTCGCCCGCATCGATTTCACGCGCCACACGGATCGCACCGTGCGCAACGCGGACAAACTGAGGCAGACTCTCCGCCTCGTCCGCAGGAATGGATTCTCCATCGTGGACCAGGAGCTGGAAGTGGGCCTGCGCTCCATGGCCGTGCCCATTCGCAACCCCGAGGGGGTGGTGGTGGCCGCTCTCAACGTGGGAGCGGCGGCGCACCGCGTCTCGATTCAGCAGATGCAGAGCATGTTTCTACCGCATCTCCGCGCCGCGGCGGAGGAGATGTCGATTCTCCTGCGCTGAGCTGGCAAGAGTAAACGGCCCGTCACAGAACGCGCCGGCACGGAACGAACGCAAGCAGAGGAGAAGTCAGCGATGGCCATCTTCGTTCTCGTGCATGGCGCGTGGCACGACGGAAGCGGCTGGGATGCCACGCGGCGGCACCTCGAGGCCAAAGGCCACCGCGTCTTCACGCCGACGATCGCAGGCCACGGCAAGGGCGCCAATAAGCGCGTGAATCACGCGGAATGCACCAAGTCCATCGTGGATTTCTTCGTAGCCAACTCCCTAACCGATGTGGTGCTGGTGGGACATAGTTTCGGGGGCACGGTCACAGCCAAGGTTGCGGAAGCAATTCCAGACAGAATCAGGCGCCTCGTTTTCCAGAACGCGTTTGTTCTCCGCGATGGCCATTCCCTGCTGGACGAAGTGCAGCCCGAGACCGCGGCGATTTTCGACGAACTGGGGCGCCAGTCGTCCGACAATTCCATGATGATCCCGTTCCCGGTGTGGCGCGAGACGTTTGTGAACGATGCAGACTTCGAGACCGCTGAGCGCCTCTACGCGCTGCTCTCTCCCACGCCGCTCCAGCCCTGCAAAGACCCCCTGGACATGAAAAAGTTCTACGCGCTCCAGACTCCGCGCAGCTACATCAATTGCACGGAAGATATCGCTCTGCCTCCCGGGGAATGGGGATGGCACCCGCGCATGTCGAGCCGCCTGGGCCTCTACCGGCTGGTACAGATGCCGGGCAGCCACGAGGTGATGTACACAAACCCGGCAGGGCTGGCCGAGAAAATAGTGGAAGCAGGACGCGATTGAGCCAGCACGTGCGGTGAAGCGCGGCGCGCGCGAGCATTTTTCGAGACGAGGGCACTGTGTGGACGGTGGACATTGACGTTGGCGGTACGCTGACGGACGGCATTTTCACGCAAGGGAACCAGATCCACTGCGTGAAGGTGGACAGCACTCCCCACGACCTGACCGTGTGCCT
>DATFZR010000035.1:0-6580 GCA_035314265.1 Candidatus Acidiferrales bacterium | reverse complement strand
CGCAGCCGCGCCCAGGATGTCGGAAAAATCGTAAAATGGCTGGAAGAACGCAAACACAAAGACCTCCTCTAGTCCGTCCGCCGGCGTTCGCGGGTTTGAGGCGGAGCTATCCGGTGCTACTGCGGGAATTTGCGGCGCAATTCGTCGAAGAAGTTCAGGACCATGACAACTTTGTTGACCTGGGGTTGGGCGCCGGTACCGGGAGCCTCCAGGACAGCGAAGCGCTTTCCGTCGGGGTGCAGGGCGAAGTTTCTAGTGAAGTTACGGCTCGCGAACCGTGCGTCAGACCACAAGGCCGGCTTGCCGGCCTGAAACGAATCGCCTGAGGCCGAGTAAGTGACGGCCATGATCCTCTGGTTCTCGGCGCTATAAAATAGTTGCTTGCTGGTGTGCGACCACGTGGGATAAAAGCCACCTCCGGAGGAAACCTGCCATTTCCCGCCAGGCCCGGGGAAGGGGCGCACATACACTTCGAAATTTCCAGATTCGCTCGACATATACGCCAGCCAGCGGCCGTCAGGGGAAAACTGCGGATACCGTTCGCTGGCCGGCGTGTTCAGAAACGGCTTGGACTCGCCGGGCCGCCAGCCGGTCTTCTCGTCTCCCTCCATGGAAAGCGTGTAAATACTCCAACTGGAGGAGGAGGTGGGATCAATTTGAAAGAAGGCGAGAGCCTTGCCATCGGGGCTCCAGGAAGCTGGGTGCTGGATCACCTTGGACTGTGTGAGACGCTGCGCATCTCCGGCGCCGTCGGCGCGTTTCCAGTAAAGGTTGATGCTGTCTTTGTCCTGCATGGAGAAGGCAATCCGCTGGCCGTCCGGAGTCCAGACGGGGAACTCGTTGGAGTCGCCCCCGAACGTCAACCGGGCGATGGTGTCGCGCTGTCAATCGTAGGTCCAGATGTCGCTGCGATGGCCGTCGTCCACCTGCAGGGCTAAGAACTTGCCGTCAGAAGAGAAAGCAGGGTTGTAGTATTTCCCAGGGGCCTGACGAAGAGGCTGGAGCTTGCCATCAGCCGTCAGCCAGTCAATGGACACGTCCTGCACCCCGCTGGTTCCCCGCAGGTAAGCCAGCGCACCGGTCTGGGAGAAAGAGAACTGACCGCTGCCGAGCGCCGGATCGGAGATCACTTGCTCGACCACCGGAGCCGGTTCGCCGGTGGTCTCCAGGCGCTTCAAGTCGAAGGGCACCGCAAACAGAGTGCCGTCGTGCAGGAAGACCAGATGTCCGCCGGGCAGGTAACGTCCGTAGATGCCACCTTTGTAGACGGTCTTTCGCCGGCCCGTGGCCAGCACCTGCACGACAAGATCGTAATCCCCGGGGATGACGGCATTAGTGCTGGCGGTAAACAGTACGGCCTCCCCGCCCGGCAGAACCTGAGGCCAACGGTCGTGCGTGGTCGCGCCCGATTCCTTACCGAGCGAAGCGAGGGGCGCAGGCGCTCCGCCGGCCGAGGAAACCCTGGAGAGGCCTCCGCTCGAACTGGGGGCAAAGACGATCGTATTGTCGTAGTTCCAGGCGCCGCCCCGACCGGCTCGAGCATCGCACAGGGTGACGGCATTGCCGCCCTGCGTCGCGATTTTTTTCAGCTTGAGGTCGGCGAAGAATGCGATCCACTGGCCGTCGGGAGAGAAAAAGGGATCGCGCGCGCCTTCCGTGCCGGAGAGCGGCGCGGCCTGCAACTGATCCAGCGAACGAATGTAGAGCTGCTGCTTTCCGACGTCATCCCTGACCGCAAGCACGATTCGCGTTCCATCCGGCGAGAGGACGGCGGAGGACCCGAAATCGGTTTGCAAGTTGACGTCGGCGCCGATCTCCGTAAGGAGCCGCATGGGGATCGCCGGGGACTGCGCAGAGCGGGACCACGGACGCCAAAGGGCCAGGAGAGCGAGGCACGCCATGCCAAGGAGACCGGCCATGGCCCAGGGCAGCACGCGGCGCCACACCGGCTGCGCTGCGGCCACCGCGGGAATGCTTGCCGCCGCCCACGATGGCGCGTCGTCCGCAGGATGCGCCTGATACTGCTCGATGGCTACGCGCGCCTCGCCGATGTCGCGCAGCCGCTGCTGCGGATCCTTGGTCAGGCAGCGCTGGAGTAAATTCCGCAAGCGGGCCGGCGTCTCCGGCGGGAGAGCATCCCACTTCGGTTCTTTCAAAATCACTGCCGCCAGCACTTCCGACGCATTCTCGCCAAGGAACAACCTTCTCCCCGTCAGCATCTCGTGCAGCACCACGCCGAAAGCCCAAACGTCCGCCCGCTTGTCCACGGATCTGCCCTTGGCCTGTTCCGGCGACATGTAGGCAGACGTGCCGAGAATCACACCGGCCCGGCTTAGCGGGCCGGCGACCCCGCTCATCGTGGGAGAATTCGACGGGTCGCTGGAGGCGGGCTCGTCCCCAACGGCTTTGGCCAGGCCGAAATCGAGAATTTTCACCGCACCATCGGGAGTAATTTTAACGTTGGCGGGTTTCAGGTCGCGGTGAATGATGCCCCGCTCGTGGGCGAATTCGAGCGCTTGGGCGATCTGCTTGGCGATAGTCAGCACGTCTTCCAACGGGATCCGCCCCAGCGCGATCCGTTCCGCCAGCGTGGGCCCTTCGACCAGCTCCATCACCAGGGCGCGCGTGCCCCCGGATTCTTCCAAACCATACAGCGTCGCAATGTTGGGGTGATTCAGGGCGCCGAGAAGCTGGGCCTCACGCTCGAAGCGCGCCATGCGCTGCTTGTCGGAGGCGAACGCCTCGGGGATGATCTTCACAGCCACTTCGCGGCCCAGACGGGAATCTGTCGCGCGGTACACCTCGCCCATTCCGCCCGCTCCGAGTTTTCCGGTGATGCGGAAGTGCGCGATGGTTTGGCCGATCATTCGCGAGTCACGTAACTCTATGGCGCTTCATCTTATGGACGCGGCGGCGGGCAGTCAACGATTAGCAGCTCTGATGCAGTTACGCTGAGACTCCGAACACTTGGCTTTGTACTTCGGGTTCCTCGGTGACTCTGTACTAAAATCCGTCTTGGTGCGGAAGCTCATCCCAGTCACGCTGTCCGTGGTAATTCTCCTCCCGTCCGCTGTCGGATTGCTTTTCCTCTTCGGCTACGTGGGAAATTCAGCCGGGCGCGTCAGGCGGGAACATGGCCTTAAGCTTCCATCGTCGGCTCACGGTTTTGTTTGCAAGGGCGATGCGTGGATGCACTTGTTCAGCGACTCCGGCGCCGCCTGGGCTTTTGAAATCACCTCAAGCGACCTTCCAGACTTCATTTCACAACTTAAGATTCGGGAAACGAACGAAGGCGGACGTGAAAACATCTTCCCGGTGAACGCTCAGTACCAGATTCGCCGCCCGTGGATGTCGGGCGCTTCATCGAAGAGGTACCGCTGCGCGTCCTCCACAGGCAAATCACTGGACGTTCAGATTTGGGCCATTGACAACAGCCGCGTCGGCGTTCTTCTTTACACCGATTGGAACTAGCAAATGGCTCCCGCCATCACACCAGCCACGGGCTCCGGCAACGGCAGCCCAACTCTTGAAAGCCCTTCGGCGCATCGCCAACTTTTGCCTTTCGGCTTCCCTCCCTAACCTGCTAATTTCCTCCCATGCCGTCGCGTCCCTCTCCATCAGTCACCACGCACCAATCACCAGTCACTATCTCTTTCGGCACGGACGGCTGGCGCGGCATCATCGCCGACGACTTTACCCACGAGAACGTGCGCACGGTCGCCTACGCCATCGCCCGCTACGTGGTACGCGCGGAAGATCCCACCCGCGGCGTTCTGGTCGGCTACGACAACCGCTACGGCTCCGAATACTTCGCGCGCACTGCGGCGGAAACGCTTACGCAAGCGGGCATCCCGGTACATCTTGCGGAGCACTCCGCGCCGACGCCCGCGATTTCCCTGCTCGTGCGCCAGCGCGGCGCGGCGGGCGGCATCGTGATCACCGCCAGCCACAATCCCCCGAAATGGAACGGGATGAAGTACAAGGCCAGCTACGGCAGCTCAGCGCTGCCCTCGATCGTCGCGCAGATCGAACAGGAACTAGCCGTCGTGCTCCGCGACGGCGTGCCCGCGCTGCCGCCGCGCCCCGCCCTCATCCAGTCGCTCGACGTGCGCGCTCCGTATCTCGAAGCGCTCGACAAGCTGGTGGATTGGGAACGCCTTGCAGCCGCGAAGTTCCGCTTCCTTATTGACTCGATGCACGGCTCGGGCGCGGGCCTTCTGAAGTCGCTCTTCGACCGCCACGGCATCGCCTGCGAGGAAATCCGCAGCCGCCGCGATCCGCTTTTCGGCGGCGCGAATCCTGAACCCATCGAACCGCACATCGAACCCATGCGCGTGGCCATGCGCGCGGGCCAGTTCCACGCCGGCTTCGTTATGGACGGCGACGCCGACCGCATCGGCGCCATGGATTCGGACGGAACCTTCGTCACTCCCCACCAGATCCTTTCGATCCTGCTGTGGCATCTCGCCGGAACGCGCAACATCCCCGGCGACGTGGCCAAAACCTTCTCCGTAACCAAGCTCCTGGATAAAATCGCCGAGAAATTCGGGCGCAAGCTCTTCGAAGTGCCGGTGGGCTTCAAATACATCTGCGAGTTGATGCTCGAGCGCGACATCCTGATCGGCGGCGAAGAAAGCGGCGGCATCGGCGCCAAGCTCTTTCTGCCCGAGCGCGATGCAAGCGCGTGCGCCCTCCTGCTGGCCGAGGTGCTCGCCTGGCACCGCAAATCCTTCGGAGAAATCATCAGCGCCCTGCACGCCGAGTTCGGAGAGCACCACTACGGCCGCGTGGACCTGACGTTGCCCCCCGGCCAGAAGGAAAAGGCGCTCGAATATTTCGGCGACGGAAAGCTCTCGCGCCACCTCGATCTGCCGATCGTGAGGCGCGAATCGCTGGACGGCGTAAAGCTCTACCTGGGCGGCACGGGATGGCTGATGATCCGCGGCTCCGGCACCGAACCCATGCTGCGCCTCTATGCGGAGACAGATTCGCCTTCCGCCACACGCCGCATCCTCGACGGCACGGCCGCCCTGGTTCGTTCCCTGTAGCGCGGGGCGCCACGCCGTTTGCGTCCCGGCGATTCTGCCGGGAAGCCCTGCGGCTTTTTCTTTCTCCCTGCGTTCCCCGGAAACCTCCCCGAGAACGCGACAATTTGGCTCGTGCGCCTCACCTGCATCTGTGCCACAGTGGTTTGGACGAGTTTCCGGGAGGCCGCAATGAACGCCGTGAACCTCGAACAAAAGTTGGGCCAGGTAAACGAATACTGGAAGCCCACAATCGTCGGCGAGTTGAACGAGGACTACGTAAAGGTTGTGAAGCTCCGTGGCGAGTTCATCTGGCATCACCACGACCACGAAGACGAACTGTTCCTCGTCGTCAGAGGCACCATGCGCATGAAGTTCCGCGATCGCGATGTCCTGGTGAACCCCGGGGAGTTCATCATCGTGCCCAAAGGCGTCGAGCACATGCCCGTGGCCGAAAACGAAGTGCACATCGTGCTGCTCGAGCCTCGCACCACCCTGAACACGGGCAACGTGCACAACGAGCGGACCGTCGAAACACTGGCGCGGCTGTGAGTCCCTCCAAGAAACGCGCGCACAGACGGATTGTTGTCTATACTTCATGAACGCAAGCAACGGGCGGGGATCATCCCTGCCATTGAGGAGAAGCACAAAGCAGTGAAACGACGCCTCTATACGCTGGACGTGTTCACCAGCCACCAGTTTGCCGGCAATCCCCTGGCCGTTGTGATTGACGGCGACGGGATTCCCACCGAGCGCATGCAGGCTATCGCGCGAGAAATGAATCTCGCGGAAACCGTTTTTGTCCAGCGGCCGACGCACAACGGCGCCCTGGCGCGCCTGCGCATCTTCACCACGCAGGAGGAACTGCCACTGGCCGGGCATCCCGTGATCGGCACGTGGTACCTGCTGGCGCTGCTCGGCGTGGTGCCGCACAACGATGGAACGGTGCGCATCACGCAGGAAGTGGGCGCCGGACTTTTGCCTGTGGACGTCGAGTTCGCGAACGGCCGCCCCGCGCGTGTGACCATGGTGCAGAAACCCGCGCGCTTTTTCCCCGCCCGCGTGCCCAAGAAAGCCCTGATGGACGCCCTGGGCCTGCGCGCCACGGACCTGCACCCGAAGCTTCCGCTCGAATACGTCTCCACGGGAATCTTCAACCTGATGGTGCCGCTCAAGAATCGCGCCGCGCTCAAGCGCATTCGCCTGAACGTGCACGCGCTGGCCGACGTTTTGTCCAAGAAAGGCACGCTCGCCTATTGCTTTGCCGCGGGAAAGCGCGGAGAGGTGTTCGCCCGCGGTATGGTCCCCTGGGCGCTTTACGAGGATCCGGCGACAGGATCTGCCGCGGGGTCGCTCGCGGCGTACTTGACGCAGCACGGAAGACTGGCGGTGGGCGAGAATCTCGACATTCACCAGGGCGTGGAAATGGGCCGGCCGAGCGAGATTCAAGTGCAGGTGGAGCGCGCCGGAACGAAGCTCGTCCCCCGCGTGAGCGGAACCGCGGTAACCGTAATGGAAGGCCAGATCGAAGCGTAGAGGCCAACACCGCAAATCGA
>DATFZR010000034.1:0-2556 GCA_035314265.1 Candidatus Acidiferrales bacterium | reverse complement strand
GGGAGACATTGCGAGCAACGAGGTAATGAACTTAGCGACTCTGCAACCGGGTGTGATCGCTTCGTCACGCGCAGCGCAGCAGGCCGCCGCGCAGGCGCGCGAACTCGGCGACCTGTTCGAATACAAACTCAAGCAGCCGGTGACGATCCGGAAGAACCAGTCGGCGCTGGTGCCCATCCTGCAATCGGACATAGCGGCGGAGAAAGTTTCTCTGTGGAGCGAGTCGGCCGGAAGGCCGCAGCCGCTGCTGGCCATCTGGCTGACGAACACGAGCGGGCTGACCCTCGATGGCGGCAGCTTTACGGTGCTCGAGGAGGAGACGTTTGCCGGAGAGGGGCTGCTGGACCCCATTAAACCGGGCGAGAAGCGGCTGCTCTCCTACGCCGCGGACCTCGGCGTGCGCGTGGATGCGAAGTCGGAAAGCGAGTCGCAGCCGGTCACGCGCGTGCGCATCTATCACGGCGTGATGATTCAAACGAGCGAAGTGCGCGAGCAGAAAACGTACACGGTGCGAAATGAAGACACGCACTCGCGCACCGTGATCATCGAGCATCCCCGGCGCCCCGATTTCAAACTGGCGCCGGGCCTCGAGCCCGCGGAAACCACGGCGGGCATGTATCGCTTCCGCGTGGAAGTTCCTTCGAAGAAGACGGAGACGCTCACGGTAAAGGAGGCGCGGCCGGTCCAGACGAGCTATGCGATCAACAATCTGACGGACGATCAGATCACCCTGTTCCTGCGGCAGAAAACGATCAACCCGGAAATCGAGCAGGCCCTGCGGAAAATCGTGGCGCAGAAAACCGTGGTGAACGGACTGGACCGCGAACTGCAAGCGCGCGCCAACGAAACGAAGCGCATCTTCGACGACCAGCAGCGCCTGCGCGAAAACATGAAAGCCCTCAAAGGCAGCCCGGAAGAGAAATCCCTGCTGCAACGCTACACGAAAGAGCTGGACGACCAGGAAAACCGCCTGGAAGCGATACGCAAGGAAACGGCGGATCTCGAGCAGAAGCGGCAGCAGGCTCAGGCGGAGCTGAACCAGATGATTCAAGAGTTGCAGTTTGACGCGAATCTCTAGGCTCTGCCGGGCTGCGAAACGGCGCGGGCGGAGGGAAAAAGCAGGCCCCTCGCCCGTCCCGCGCGCGCCGTGGGCCTGGTTCGGGATGACAGTAAGGGACGTTTTGCGCCATTCTGTGAAGGATGACGGCGAAAGCGCTATGGCTAATCTGTGTGTTCGTGCTGACCGGCGCGCCGGCGGCCGCCCCCGCGGGCGCCTCGGATCTGAAACCGAAGACGCTCGAAGCGTTCGCGCGCTACACCTCCGCGCGGGACGCGCAATTCGACGCGGAAGTGCAGCACGATCCGTTCCTCTGGGTTGACTCCCAGGAGGAACCGCTGCGCGAGGGCTTCTACAAACAGCTTCGTGACGGCGGCGTGGTGATCCGGGAAGTAGAGTTGTTGGAGAACGGAAAACCCTTCAGCGTGCCGGATGGCATGGTGCACCACTGGCTCGGCGTTGTTTTTGTGCCGGGCGTGAAAGAGCCGGACGTGGTGCGGCTCGTGCAGGATTACGGCCGCCACGCGAAGTATTACGCGCCGGAAGTCGCGCGGTCCAAACTGCTCTCCCGCGATGGCGATCACTTTCTGGCCTACCTGCGCTTCCACAAAAAGCATATCCTCACCGTCACCGTGGATACGTGGCATGAGGCCTGGTACCGCACCATCAGCTCTACGCGCGCCGTCAGCCGCTCGCAGATCACCCGCGCGCAGGAAGTGGAGAACGAAGGCCAGCCTGACGAAAAACTCCTGCCGGAAGGCGACGACCGCGGATTCCTCTGGCGCATGAATACGTATTGGAAATTCGAGGAGAAAGACGGCGGCACGTACGTGCAGTGCGAGTCTGTGACGCTCACGCGCAGCATTCCATTGCTGCTGAAACCCGTGATCGAACCGTTCGTTACCAGCGTGCCGCGCGAATCGCTGGCAGGCGTGCTGACGCACACGCGCACGGCCGCCCTGGCTGCGGCGGGGCCGCGGGCAGCAGAGAAGACGACGGAGAAAACCAGGCCGTGAGCGCCCCAACCACTGCGCGGCAGGGTCCGGCGCGGGAGGCCGGAGCGCGTGCCGGCGTTCCTGCGGGCGCACCGGGCGCAGCCGCGGCCCAGGCCGGCAATTTCTGCGAGGTGTTTGCTGCGGTTGTGGCGCGGCACGGCTCGCGCACGGCTGTGGAGGTGCAGCGGCGCGAGAGCGTCGAGGCCATTACCTTCGAGCAGTTGGCACGCATGGCGGGGCAGGCCCGCGCGCGGCTGGCGGCGAAAGGCCTGGCCCCGGGTGACCGCTGCGTGCTCCTCGCGGAGAATGACGCGCGGTGGTGCGCCGTCTTCCTGGCGATCCTGCAGATTGGCGCGGTGGCCGTGCCGCTCGATACGAACTACGCGGCGAAACAGATCGCGAGGCTGCTGGAGGATTCCGGGGCTCGGCTGCTGGTGGCCTCGGCGCGCATGGAAGCGGTGGCGCGGCAGGCGGCAAGCCTGGTTGGTGCGGGACGTGCCGCGG